>JBEKDP010000071.1:0-8411 GCA_050014295.1 Dehalococcoidia bacterium
CCTAGGAAGTCTCTGGGACTCAGGGGGACACCCCCTGGAACCCCCGGCAAAGGGGCCAAACCCCTCTGCACTCCCCTGCTCCACTGAGACCGCACCGCTGGTCGAATAGGGTGACACTCCGTCTTGCGGGAGGTATTGCCCCGTGCTATCATCCCTGAGGCAGACTAATTTGCGAACGTTGCTAAACCATATCACCCCGCAGGAGGTGGCCGATGACCACCGGTGACAAGAGTCAGGCGCTGGAATTGGCGATCGGGCAGATCGAGAAGCAATTCGGACGGGGGGCGATCATGCGGCTGGGCGAGGCCTCGGCGCGACTACAGGTGGAGACGATACCGACGGGGTCGATCTCGCTGGACATAGCGCTGGGCGTCGGCGGGATACCGCGCGGGCGGGTAACGGAGATATTCGGGCCGGAGTCGACTGGCAAGTCGACGCTGGCGCAGCACATCATCGCCGAGGCGCAGCGGATCGGGGGCACAGCCGCCTACATCGACGTCGAGCACGCTCTCGACCCGAGCTATGCGGCGGCCTGCGGCATCAATGTGGCGGACCTCCTGGTATCGCAGCCGGACACCGGCGAGCAGGCGTTGGAGATAACGGAGGCGCTCGTGCGCAGCAACGCCGTCGACGTGATCGTCATCGACAGCGTTGCGGCGCTGGTGCCGCGGGCGGAGATCGAGGGCGAGATGGGCGATTCGCTGCCCGGCCTGCAGGCGCGGCTCATGTCGCAGGCAATGCGCAAGCTGGCGGCGGTGATCGCTCGCTCGCGGACGGCGGTCATCTTCATCAACCAGTTGCGGGAGAAAGTGGGCATCGTCTTCGGAAACCCGGAGGTAACGCCGGGCGGCCGGGCGCTGAAGTTCTACAGCTCCGTCCGCATCGACCTGCGGCGTGTGGAGAGCATCAAGCAGGGCCAGCAGTTCATCGGCAGCCGCGTGCGAGCGAAGGTGGTGAAGAACAAGGTCGCGCCGCCTTTCCGCGTGGCCGAGTTCGATATCATGTTCGTCGGCAAGGACCTCGGCATCAGCCGCACCGGCGACATCCTGGACCTGGCGGTGGACCTGGGGATCGTCAAGAAGCTGGGCGCCTTCTTCAGCTACGGTGAGCAGCGCATCGGCCAGGGGCGGGAGAACGCGAAGGACTTCCTACGGGAGAACCCGGACATGACGAGCGAGATCGAGTCGAAGATCAGGACGAGCGGCGGCAACGGCAAGGCGGCCCCCGCGCCTGAGGCAGCGGTCGAAGAGGCCTCGGAAGCGACAGTGTAGGCGAAGCGAACCAACAATCGATGCGAGGGCTGGGCCTCCGAGGCGCAGCCCTTGTTCTCTTTGAGGGCGCCGCACATGGTCATCACGGGCATCGAGCGACACAAGCGGCGACGGCGCGTCAACCTCTTCGTCGACGGGCGATTCGCCCTCGCCCTGGCGCTGACCCTCTCCCTGGAGAAGGGGCTGCACACCGGCATGACGGTGAGCGACGACGACCTCCAGACGCTGCGAGAGGAGGACGAGCGCCGCACGGCCTACGACGGCGCGATCCGGCTTCTCTCCTACCGCCCACGCAGCGAGAAAGAGATACGAATGCGCCTGGCACGCCGGGGGATCGGCCCGGCGATCGTCGAAGAGACGGCGGCGCGCCTGCGGCAACTGCACTATCTGGACGACGCCGCTTTCGCGCAGTTCTGGCGCGAGAGCCGCGAGAACGTCAGCCCGCGCAGCCGTCGCCTGATCCGCAGCGAACTGCTGTTCAAGGGCGTCGACGCGGAGACGGCGACAGCGACGGTGGAGGATGTCGACGACGAGGAGGCGGCGTACACGGCGGCGGCGAAGCGCCTTCGCGCTCTCGACGCCACGGACTACGACGCATTCCACCGCCGGCTGGGCGGGTTCTTGACGCGGCGCGGCTTCAGCTATGACGTAACGCGACGCACGCTGGAGCGCTGCTGGCGCGAGATCGGCGGCGCCCCGCAGCCTTAGGTCGCTCCCCACGAGGACGCCTGCACGCCGCTCCAACACCCCCTTTTGGCGCCCGCCGGCGGCCTCCGTTTCCTTGACAGAGGGAAGGTCGAAGTCTATCATGAGGGCGAGACTTTGAGTCTCAGACCTTGACAACTTTAACAGTCACAGTAGCAGGAAAGCGAGGTGACCATGCCCGTGGCCATCGCAATCATCGCTATCGGGATGGCGGCGTTGGCGGTCGGGGCTCTTGCTGGATACAACACAAGGCTTAGGATCAATCGAGGGCAAATAGCCGCTGCGGAGCGGAACTCTGCCCTTATCTTGACGGAGGCGCAGACAAGACAAAAAGAGATCCTTCTGGAAGCCAAAGAAGAGGCTATCCGAACGCGCGCGCAGGGGGAGACCGAGTTGCGCGAAAGACGGACCGAACAGCAGCGGTCGGAGCAACGCCTCAACCAAAAAGAAGAGAGCCTGGATCGCAAAATCGAGGCCCTGGAGCGTCGGTCTAGCGTCCTCTCCGAGCAGGAGACGGTGCTGGAGACGACGAGGCATGAACTCCAGGAGCTTCACCAAAAAGAACTAGCGGAGATCGAGAGGGTCTCCGGCCTCAGCACCCAGGAAGCCCGCGACATCCTCTTGGCCGAAGTGGAGAAGGAAGTGCGGGCCGACGCCAACAGACGTGTCCGCCAGGTTGAGGCGGAGGTGAAGGAGGAGGGCGCCGAGCGCGCCCGTGAGCTCCTCGTCTCGGCCATGCAACGCCTTACCACAGACGTTGTGTCGGAATCGACCGTCAGCGTCGTGCCCATCCCCAGCGACGACATGAAGGGACGCATCATCGGCCGCGAAGGACGCAATATCCGCGCCCTCGAGGCGGCTACCGGCGTCGACCTGATCATCGACGACACCCCCGACGCCGTCACCCTTTCGGCGTTCGACCCGGTGCGGCGGGAGATCGCGCGCGTCGCTCTCACCCGCCTGGTCATCGACGGCCGCATCCACCCCACCCGCATCGAGGAGGTGGTGGAGAAGGCGCGACAGGAGGTCGACGCGGACATCAAGCGCGCCGGCGAGCAGGCCGCAGTCGACGCCGGCTGCCCGGGGCTCCATCCGGAGCTCCTGAAGACGCTGGGGCGCCTGCGCTACCGGACAAGCTACGGCCAGAACCAACTCAAGCACGCGGTGGAGTGCGCGCACATCGCCGGCATGATCGCTGAGGAGATCGGCGCAGACGTACGCGTCTGCCGTCGCGCCGCCCTCCTGCATGACATCGGCAAGGCGCTGGACCACGACATCGAGGGCACTCACGCCCTCCTCGGCGCCGACCTCGTGCGCCGCCTGGGGATGAGCCCGCCGGTCGTCAATGCCGTCGCCGCGCACCACGAGGAGGAAGAGACGCAGTCCGTAGAGGCTGTGATCGTGCAGATCGCCGACGGCGCCAGCGGCGGCCGTCCCGGTGCCCGCCGCGAGACGCTGGAGCATTACATCAAGCGCATGGAGGCGCTGGAGGCGGTGGCGCGAGACTTCAAAGGCGTCGACAAGGCGTTTGCCATCCAGGCCGGTCGCGAGATACGCATCATCGTCAAGCCCGACGAGATTGACGACCTGGAAGCGATGCGCCTGGCCCGCGATATCAGCCACAAGATCGAGGAGACGCTGGAGTATCCCGGTCAGGTCAAGGTAACTGTCGTAAGAGAGACACGGGCTACCGAATACGCCCGCTAGTTAAGAGGACGGGGAGCGGAGAATAGCTGCGCAGCAGGGCGCTGCCTGCTCAAGGAAGCCGCTCCCTATACTTGTGCCCATAGAGGTCAGAGCTTGAGGATTCTGATGATCGGCGACGCCGTGGGTCAGACGGGCCGGCAGGCGGTGGCCGTGCTACTGTCAAAGCTTCGACGCGAGCTAGAGGTCGACCTGGTGATAGCGAACGGGGAGAACGCCGCCGCCGGGCGCGGCCTGACTCCTGCTATCGCTCAGGACCTGTTTCAGACCGGCGTGGACGTCATCACCACCGGCAACCACATCTGGGACCAGAAGGAGATAATCCCTCACCTGGACAGGCCGATACCTATACTGCGGCCGCTGAACTACCCAGCCGGCGCCCCCGGCAGAGGCGTCTTGGAACAGAACGGCGTGACGATTATGAACCTGCAGGGGCGCGTTTTCATGACCAACATCGACTGCCCCTTCCGGGCGGCGGACGAGGCGCTCTCCAAGATACCGCCGAACTCGGTCGTCATTGTCGACATGCACGCCGAGGCGACGAGCGAGAAGGTGGCGATGGGCTGGTACCTCGACGGCCGCGTTAGCGCCGTCCTGGGGACGCACACGCACGTGGGGACGGTCGACGCCCGCATCCTGCCGCGGGGCACGGCGTTCGTCTGCGACGTCGGCATGACCGGCGCCCGCGACTCCGTCATCGGCGACGTCGTCGACAAGGTCCTCCAGCGTTTTCTCACCGGCATGCCCGTGAGGCTGGAGGTGGCAACCGGGCCCGCCATCCTCAACGCGGTCCTGGTGGAGGTGGACGAGGGGAGCGGCCGGGCGCGGCACATCGAGCGAGTCGACAGGGAGACGGGACATGACCAGTAGGGCCGATTTCCACGTTCACACGACGGCCTCGGACGGCCGCCTGACGCCGACGGACCTGGTCGAGCTGGCGGTGCAGCGCGGGCTGGATATCCTCGCTGTCACCGACCACGACTCGACCGAAGGCATCGTCGAGGCGCTGGCGGCGGCAGCGAAGCACCCCGGCTTCACCCTCGTGCCCGGGATCGAGATGAGCACCGATATCCCCGGCGACGAGATCCACGTCCTCGGCTTCTTCCTCGACTACAAGGATGTCGAGTTCCAGCGGACGCTGACGATGCTGCGGGGCGCCCGGCGCGACCGCGGCCGCTCGATGGTCGAGAAGCTCCACGCGATGGGGATCGACATACCCTGGCAGCGCGTCGAGGAGCTGGCGGACGGCGGCGCCGTGGGCCGGCCGCACGTCGCCCAGGCGCTGATCGAGAAGGGATACGTCTCGACTTTCCAGGAGGCCTTCGACCGCTACATCGGCAGGAACGGACCCGCCTACGTCGACCGGGTGAAGCTGACGCCGGTCGAGGCGATCGAGATACTGGTCGGTGCCGGCGCGCTGGCGGTGCTCGCCCATCCGTCCTCGCTGACCAAGCTCGACGAGATGCTGGAGCAATTCAAGGCGGCCGGCATGGTAGGCATGGAGGTCTACTACCAGGACTACGATAGGAATACGTGCGGCCGCCTGGCAGCCGCGGCGGAGCGGCACGGCCTCTTGAAGCTGGGCGGCAGCGACTTCCACGGCATGGGAACGGAACGCGAGCGCCAACCAGGCGACATCCCCCTACCGGACGAAGCGATCGACGCTTTTATGGCGAAGGCAAGCCAGATGACGTCGAGCCGCCACTCGTAAGGGCCACCTGCCCCACGCTCTGGCCAAAGCCATTTCGCTACGGCGGCGTATAGTAGACGCTCACCGCTACCCAGTCCAGGTAGAAGTCCCGGCTGGCGCATCCCGCGCCGGTGCAGTTGCAGGTGAGGCGAACGCGGAAGTTGGCATCGCTGAAGTCAGCGGGGCTCCATGTCCGACCCCAGGTGTCGGCGGGGCCGCCTAACACCGCCGTGTGCTCGCTTGTGCTCTCGACCACGTCTGTCTCGGCCGCCGTCCAGGTCGTGCCGCCATCCCAGGAGAGCTCAGCGCTCATGCTGTTGTCGCCGCCGACGTTGTTGACCCACCAGTCGAGACGGACGCGGATGCCGTTTATCGCCGATCCGCTGGGTATGGAGAACCCGTAGTTGTAGTAGCGGTGACGGTCGCCGGGGCCGTGGAGGTTGGTGGCGTACGCTGAGTCGTCGGCGTAAGCGTCGGTGGGATTGAGCTCAAAGCCGTCGTTGTCGCCGCCGGTGTCCGCCGCCTGAGCCGATGGGCTCAGGTAGCCGGTGCTGGTGAATGAAGGGGCGCTGGTGAAGGCATTGCCCGAATTGTCGCTCTCAGCGCCCTGCAGGCCAAGGGCGGCACGGACCGTCAGGGCCGCCAGGGTTGACACCCCCAGCGCTAGGGTGAGGATCGCCAGCGTTCCGCGCTTGCTGAGCATCTCGCTCCCCGTCCAACATGGCAATCCCCGTAGTAGAGGTTCACCGGCCCTGCCTTGGCTAGCATTCCGGCTCCCCTCGGCTGACATAGGTCGGTTGAGGCGCCGGGCGTGGTCTATCTAAAAGGACAGAGCCGAGGAGCATGGATGACGGTAAGAATAGCAGTAGGATCCGCCCCATCCCGCCGCGGGCAAAGTGAACGAGGTAGCCCAGGTAGGGAATGGCAAAGACCACCCTATCGCCGGTGCCCTGGAGGCGGGCAGGTGTTGGGTCGGGAGAGCTGTTCTTGTCGCCTTGGGTGACGTAGAGGGTAGAATCGCCGTCGGCCTTGATATCGACGATGCGGTGGAGGATGGGAAGGCCGCCACCCGCCCTCTTTACGGCGATGACGTCGCCGACCTTCAAGGAGGTGCTATCGACGGTCTGGCTCAGGCCGACGCTGCCCACAGGAAGGGCCGAGCCCATGCTGCCGCCGTAGATGACGTAGGCGCGAAAACCGACGAGGGAGAGCATGGCGGGGATAGCCATCAGAACGACGAGGAGCAGCACGATCCCCGCGCCCGACCAGGCGGCGATATGGAGCGCCCGCCGCGGCCCAAGCCCGGCGAGGTCCAACTCTGGGAACCAGGTCGGCATCCTTACACTCCAGTCCCTTTACTCAGGTGCCCTACAGACCCCGTCCTAGGGGTTGTTGGTCGTCTGCTCGGCGTCGAACGTGAACGTTGCCGTCGTCGACGCTGACATGGGCCCTATTGCATCCGACGGGAGCGTCACCTTGAAGCACAGGTCTTCGGGGGTGTGCGCGTCAAGCGTTCGGTCGCCAGGGTCACCACCCGGCGTCGGATCGCCGATAAAGGCGGCCTTGAGCGTCCCTGAGTAGACCTGGGCGCCGTCGAACGTCGTGCAGTCGGTGCCCAACTCCCTGATCACGAGCGTCAGGGCTTGGTCCAAGTGCAGGCTATCGGCGTCCGTGGTGGCCGTGGTCATTGCGTAGCGCATCTGCAAGGTGCCATCGTTGGAGACGGTGAGCTTGGCGGTTACGGAATCGCCCGGCGCCATGTTGCTCATGGTCAGGAAAGCGCTGGCTGGGCTGGTGCTGATCTCTACGCTCCCACTGGTGAATGCGTTGCTATCGTTGTCCGTGGTGGCGGTGAACAGGGAGAATCCTCCCATGCCCATGAAGCTGGCAAGGACGCCGATGGCTACAAGTCCGACTAATATGCGCCTCAACATCTTGATCCCTCCTTCCGAAGGGGTTGGTCGACCTCCGCCCGAAGCGCTTGGCCCCGGATGGAGCCCGACCAAGTCACCAGACGCATCTGGCGACGAGTGATCCTTGTCCCCAGCGCTCCCTGCCGGTCTTCCGATACGCCGACACGCGGAGAAGGCTCCGCGCGCGACCTATGTAGAAAGGTATACGCCTTTAGGCGTACCTCTCCGTGATTAGGTATCGGCAGCGCGATGGTCGAGTTTAGGGTGCCAACCCTGAACCTGGTTGAAACTCGATGGGGTGTGATAACCTTTCGATAGGGACATCGCGAAGATGCAGTGCGCAACACATCCCGACGTGGAGACGGAGCTCGCCTGCGGACGCTGCGGGACGCCGATCTGTCCGCGCTGCCTTGTGATGACGCCTGTCGGCGCCCGCTGCCGCCAGTGCGCCCAGGTCAGGCGTCTGCCGACATACCAGATCTCCGCGGGCTATCTCGCGAGAGGCGTCGCTGCCGCGGCGGCAGCGGGCGCAGCCGCCGGCCTCGCCTGGTATCTCTTGCTTCCCCGACGCTTCGGCACCTTTTCGTTCCTGACCCTATTCCTCGCGCTGGGCATCGGTTACGCCATCGGCGAAGCGGTGAGCTGGGCCTCCAACCGCAAGCGAGGGCCGGCGCTCCAGGCGATAGCCGCCGTGGGCGTGGTCATTGCTTACATCGCGCACAATCTGCTTCAGCGCAACAGCGTCATCCCCCTGAACGACGTCTACGGCTACGTGACAGTGGCGATAGCGATCGTGGTGGCGATAGGTCGACTTCGCTGAGGGGGCGGAGCGGCGCTAGCCGAAGATCCGCGAGAGGACGACGAGAAGGATTACCATGACGCCGGCGAACATAGCGATTCGTCGAAGCTCCGCGCCGACGTAGCTGAAGTCCATGGCGCCGGGCACTCGCGGCTTGGCAGCAATGGGAGGCTCTTCTGGCTTGAACGTCGAGCCAACGGGCGCCACTCGAGGACGGGCGGTCATCGGCACCCGCGGCGCGGTAAGGGGGGGCCGGCGTCGGGTCTTGCGCCGCTTATCGCGCGGGCCGGTGGTTGATGGTCTGGCCAATGTCTACCTCTGCACCTGAG
>JBEKDP010000072.1:0-8350 GCA_050014295.1 Dehalococcoidia bacterium
GTCCGGCGGAGCGAATGTCACGCCGGATGGGAGATGAGCAGTCTACTCGGGGCGAGCGGTCGTCTTCTCTTGGATGCGCGCCGCTTTGCCGGCCAGGCCACGCAGGTAGTAGAGCTTGGCGCGGCGCACCTTGCCCCGTCGCGTGACCTCCACTTTCTCCAGGCGCGGCGAGTGCAGCATGAAGGTGCGCTCGACGCCGACGCCGTGAGCGATGCGACGTACGGTCAGGTTGGCGTTGACGCCGCCGCGCCGCGAGCGGATGACGACGCCCTGGAAGACCTGCGTGCGCTCGCGATCGCCTTCCACAACTTTGGCGCTGACCTTGACCGTGTCGCCGATGCTGAAGCCGGCGATCGCGTCATTCTGTTTGAGTTCGACGACTGAGTTTAGATCCACCACTTTCGCACTCCGCGTCACAGCATATCAGAGTTCGGGCTTCTCGGCTATCGTCTCGGCGATGAGGCGGCGTTCTTCATCGCTCAGGGAGGCGCTCGCCAGGAGGTCGGGCCGGCGGCGGGAGGTCCGCAGGATGCGCTGGCGGCGCCGCCAGAGCGCGATCTGGGCGTGATGGCCAGAGAGCAGCACCTCCGGCACACTCCAGCCGCGAAACTCGGCGGGGCGCGTGTACTGCGGGTACTCGAGCAGCCCCTGAGCATGCGACTCCTCGGCCAGCGATTCGTCGGAGCCGAGAACGCCGGGCAGACGGCGCACGACGACATCGATGAGGACGAGGGCGGGCAGCTCGCCGCCGGAGAGCACGTAGTCGCCGATGCTGATTTCGTCGTCGACCAGGTGCTCGCGCACGCGCTCGTCGACGCCTTCGTAATGGCCGCAGACAAGGATGAGGCGCTGCTCCCGCGACAGCTCTTCCGCGATATCCTGCGTCAGCAGCCGCCCCTGCGGCGTCAGGAGGACGACACGGCCGCGCGGGGAGTCGAGCGCCGCGACTTCTTCGACCGCCTTGAACAGGGGCTCCGGCTTCATGACCATGCCGGGCCCGCCGCCGAAGGCGTAGTCATCCACCACGTGATGCTTGTCCTCAGCGTAGTCGCGGATGTTGTGCAGGGGCACCTGCACGAGGCCCGCATCGATGGCTCTCTTGACGATGCTGGCGTCCAGCGGCCCCTGGAACATCTCCGGGAATAGCGTAAGGACGTCGATGCGCATCAGAACACCTTGACGTTGTCGGGCGGGGTCACCGTTCGCCGGGCGCGGCCGATGGGAGTCGCGTGACCAGGCGAACCCGCCGCGGCCCGAGTGAGGATGATAGCACAGGGCAGGGCGCGGAAAAAGCTTGAGGAATTCCGGAAATAATCGCCGCTGGGCCTTGACAGGAACTCGCCCTGTGGTAATATGTGGGGAGTTTGTGGGGAATGTGGGGAATGTTGGGACAAGTGGTGTGATTACGCTAAGCGCCTCCATAGCGGGCGGGGATACAGATAGAGCATGGTCTTCAGGGGAACATTTGAGTACACAGTCGACAATAGGGGACGGATCCCCATCCCCGCCCGCTATCGTGCCATCTTCAACGGGGGCGTCGTCCTCGTTGAGAGCAAAGATGGCTGTATTGAATTGTACACGGCGGAAGCTTACGAGAAAGAGGCTTCGTTCCTAATCGACGTGCGGCCGACGCAGCGGAAGGCACGCCGGCTGCGCCGCGGGTTTTTCGGTCATTCCATCGACGCGGAGCTGGACGGGCAGGGGCGCATTCTGCTGCCGCCGCGCCTGCGCCAGCACGGCGACCTCAACGGTACTGTTCTCATCGTCGGTCGCGGCGAGTGCCTCGAGATCTGGAACCCCAAGCGCTGGGCGGAGGAGGAAGAAGAGATCGACAGCAAGTACGAGGCTGACCTGGAGTCGGTGGAAGAGCGACGATGACAGTGGTGACGATGACGGCAATACACATCCCGGTAATGGTGCGAGAAGTCATCGATGCGCTGGGCGTAAGGCCCGGCGGCCGCTACGTCGACTGCACTGTCGGCGAGGGTGGCCACGCGGAGGCGATCCTGGAGGCCGCTTCGCCGCGAGGGCAGCTTCTCGGCATCGACCTCGATCCCGCTGCTCTCGCCGTAGCGGAAGAGAGGCTGCACCCCTACGGCGATAGCGTGACGCTGGTCGAGGGGAACTATGAGGAGATCGGCGATATCTGCCGCAGCCGAGGGTTCGGCCCGATTGATGGGGTTCTTCTGGATCTGGGCATCTCGTCGTTTCAACTGGAGCACGGGAGGCGCGGGTTCAGTTTCAGCCATGAGGGGCCGCTGGATATGCGATTTAGCCCCACAGAAGAGCTTACCGCTGCCGACGTTGTCAATGGGTACCGGGAGGAAGAGCTGGCGGACGTTCTCTGGCGCTTTGGTGAAGAGCGCCGGAGCCGCCGCATCGCCCGCTGCATTATGGAGCAGCGGCCGATCCTCACCACCACCCAACTGGCCGGAGTCGTCGAGCAGGCCGTGGGCAAGAGGGGTCAAAGCGTTACCCACCCCGCCACCAGGACGTTCTTAGCCCTTCGAATCGCGGTAAATCAAGAGCTAGCCCACCTAGCTGCCGCACTGCAGAAAGCCCACGGTCTGCTCGACAACTCCGGCGCGAGGTTGGTGGTCCTCGCCTACCACTCTCTGGAAGACCGCATCGTGAAGGAGTTCTTCCGCCGGGAGGCGCGAGACTGCATCTGCCCTCCGGAGACGCCGGCCTGCATCTGCGATCACCGGGCGACGATCCGCTTGCTCACGCCACGGCCGCAGCGGCCTTCGGACCTCGAGGTACTTATCAACCCCCGTTCGCGCAGCGCCCGGCTCAGGGCAGCGGAACGGCTTTAGCGGAAGAATACGCAATGTTCGCGGAGTCCATCGACCATGTCTGCGTTTGACCGCCTGATAACGGGACCGCTTCCCAAGCCGCTTCCGCAGACGAACAATGTGCGGCCGGTACTGCTGGGCACTTTTCTGATCGTGGCGGTGATCGGGCTGCTGCAGGTCGTACAGACGAGCAACGCCACGACGACCGGCTACACGCTGAACCGACTGGAGCAGCAACGCCAGGACGTTCAGGCGCAGGTGCATCAGTTGGAGGCGCAGGTTGCTTCTCTGACGTCGATGGACCGGATCCAGGCGGAAGCGCAGGGGCGCCTGGGGATGGTGCCCGCCAGCACCGTGATCAATCTGGAGGTGCACAAGCCACCTCCTGACCAACAGCTCATACCGCGGCGCTTCGCTCCAGAGCCGAAGGCACCGCAACCGACCGCGACATCCTGGTGGCGATCGCTGGTGCGGCTGTTACCGTTCCCCTAGTCACAAGAAGAAGACGTTCCCCACATTTCGGCTCGGCGGGTGCGGGGACAGAAGCGATAGCTGGCAAGGAAGCTGACCATGCCCGAACGGATGGTACGGGTCACCTGGCGGCTCCTTCTCCTGGGGCTGGTGCTCTGTGTATGCAGCATCGCGCTGGTGGGGCGCCTGGCCCAACTCCAGATCTTGAGTCACGGGCACTATGCGGTGGAGGCGGAGGATGAGCATATGGGGGTCCAGAAAGTTCTGCCTCCCCGCGGTGCCCTCCTCGATAGGAACGGCTACCCCCTCGCTCTCACTGAAGACGCCTTCGATATCTACATAAACCGTAAAGTATGGCAAGATCAGAAGCTGGCGGCAGACGGTGCCGCGGCGCTGTCTCCGCTCGTCGGCCGGCCGGCGGCGGACATAATCGCCGCTCTGGGGCCGGACACGGACGGCGACTACCTGCTCTCCGCCGGGATCGACTACGACACGGGCAAGAAGATCAGCGATTTGGGGCTCCAAGGAGTGACGGCTTCGCCAACGATCACCCGTTTCCATCCGGAAGGCGACCTGGCGTCGGCGCTGCTGGGGTTCCTGGGCCGCGACCAGACGGGCCTAGCCGGCCTGGAGGCCGACTTCCAGGACCAGTTGGGCGGGGTCCCGGGGGCGATCTACTTTGAGCGCGACAGCATGGGCAATCCGATCCCCTTTGGCTACCGGCAGACGGTCAACCCGCAGCCAGCCTCCGACGTGCGACTGACCATCGACCGCTACATCCAGGAGCGCGTGGAGCAGCAGCTCGATGCCACGATAGCGCAGTATCACGCGAACGGCGGCACGATCATCGTCATGGAGCCGAAGACGGGCGCCATTCTGGCGATGGCGAGCCGGCCGACCTTCAAACTAAGCCAGCTCGACTTGAGCGATGCGGGGGAGGCGGACCTCTACCGGAACCGCGCCGTCACTGACCTCTACGAGCCGGGATCGGTTATGAAGGTGGTGACGATGGCGGCGGCGGTGGACCTCGGCCTCGTCACTCCGAACACGACGTACGACGACAGCGGCGTCGCCTACGTCGGTGGGGCGACTATCGTCAACTGGGACTTCTCGGCAAACGGAACGACGACGATGACCCAGGTGCTGCAGAAGAGCCTGAACACGGGTGCTGTCTGGGTCAGCCAGCTCATCGGCCCGGATCAGTTCTACAACTACGTCAAGCGGTTCGGCTTCGACCAGCCCACGGGCATCGAGTTGGGCGGCGAAGCGGCGGGAGCGATGCGAACGAGCGAGGACCCGGAGTGGTACCCAGTCGACCTGGCGACCAACTCCTTCGGCCAGGGGATAAGCGTGACGCCGCTGCAGATGATCACGGCGGTAGCGGCGATTGCCAACGGTGGCCTGTTGATGCAGCCCCACATCGTCCAGGAGATATCGGGGCCGGACAAGGACCAGGTCACGCAGCCGACGCCGGTGAGACAGGTAGTCTCTGAGTCCACGGCGAGGACTCTGGTGGGAATGATGAACGACGTGGTGGACGGAGTGCCCTCCGAGGCCGCCCAGATCGCGGGCTATCACGTGGCGGGGAAGACGGGAACCGCCTACATATCGGTGCCGGGCGGTTACGCGCCGGACAGAGTCATCGTCTCGTTCGTCGGCTTCGTACCCGCCGATGACCCGGCGTTCATAATGCTCGTGAAGATCGACGAGCCCCAGGATGCACAGCTCGGGGGCACGGTGGCAGCCCCCGTGTTCCATCAACTGGCCCCCCAGATCCTGACTTATCTGGGCATCAAACCCGATGCGCCGGTGATGGTGCAGCAGGGCAACTAAGCCCTCAGGATTACAGATGATCAGGGCAGACGAGTTGACCAGCGGCCTTGGCGCGCTCCTTCTCCAGCAGATCGGGGAAGCGCCGCGGGGCTTTCGCGCCGTCCGCATCGACTCGCGCGAGGTGCGGTCGGGCGATCTCTTCGTCGCACTAGCCGGGGAGCACCACGACGGCCACGAATTCCTGAACGACGCCGTCGCAAAGGGCACCCGGGGCCTGCTGGCGCAGCGTCCGCCGGCCGTCCCAGCGCCGGGGGTAGTGACCTACGTGGTGAGCGACACGCTGCAGGCGCTACAAGCGATCGCTGGCGGACATCGACGGCGGCTACCGGTGAAGGTAATCGGCGTCACGGGCAGCGTGGGGAAGACGACGACGAAGGAGATGACGGCTTCGATCCTGCGGCGGCGCTACCGGGTGCTCAAGAACGAGGCCAACTTCAACAATGAGATCGGCCTGCCGCTGACTCTGCTCCAGCTCACCGCCAGACACGAACGGGCAGTGCTGGAGATGGGGATGTACGCGATAGGCGAAATCCGCCTCCTCTGCGAGCTGGCACAGCCCGAGGTGGGCGTGGTGACCAACGTCGGGCCCGTCCACCTGGAACGTCTGGGAAGCATCGAGGCGATAGCGGCGGCGAAGGCGGAGCTCGTCGAGGCGCTGCCCAAGGAAGGGGTCGCGGTGCTGAACGGCGACGACCCGCTGGTCAAGGCGATGGCGGAGAAGACGCGGGCGCGCGTACTCCTCTACGGGACATCGGCGGACTGCGAGGTCAGAGGCACCGACCTGGAGAGCCACGGCCTGCGGGGCATCGCCTTCACGCTAGTGTGCGGGAGGCACCGCGTAAGGGTGAGGACCCGCCTTCCCGGCCGGCATCTGCTGTACAACGCCCTGGCTGCCGCTGCGGTCGGCGTGCTGGAGGGGATGGCGCCGGACGAGCTGGCGGAGGCGCTGAGCAAGGCGCGGGTGCCGCTCCGACTGCACGTCTATCGGGGCCGCAACGACTCGACGATCCTGGACGACACCTATAACGCGAGTCCGGCGTCGATGCTGGCCGCGCTGGAGCTGCTCGCCGACTTGCCGGGGCGGCGGATCGCCGTCCTGGGAGACATGCGGGAGCTGGGGGCGGAGGAGAAGGAGGGGCACCGCATCGTGGGCAGAGAGGCAGCGCAGGTGGCGCAGGTCATCTACGCGATCGGCGAGCTGGGCCACCTGATCGGTGAGGAGGCGCAAAAGGCAGGCCACCCGGCGGTCAGCCTGTGGTCGTCGAAGGAGGAGGCGGCGCAGCACTTGGCGCACAACCTAGCGGTGGGGGACGTAGTGCTGCTGAAGGGTTCGCGGGCGATGGCCCTGGAGACGATGCTGAAGGAGCTGAAAGGCTAGTCATGGTCTACGCTCTCTTCGTGGGTACGGCCGCCTTCCTGGTGTCGCTGGTTAGCGGCAAGTGGGTGGTCGACTTTCTCGCCCGTCGCGGGCTGGGGAAGCAGATATCGCCGGATGCGCCCGCGTCACACGCCGTCAAGGCGGGAACGCCGACGATGGGCGGCCTCCTCATCTTCGGGACGGTGTTCCTGGTGACGGTGCCCACGAACCTGTTCGACAAGCGATCCATATTCCTGCCGCTGGGGATCATCGTCGCCACCGGCACGCTGGGACTTATCGACGATTTCCTGACTATCGAGGGTCGCGCGAAGGGCCGGGCCGGCGTCAACAAGCGGCTGAAGACGGCGCTACTGCTGGCGCTGGGCCTGGCGGCGGCGCTGATCCTCTACTACGGGCTGGAGGCACGGAGCATCAACGTGCCCTGGCTCGGCAAGTACGAGATCGGCCTCGCCTACATACCGGTGGCGGTAATCGTCTTTTTGGGCACGACGAGCGCGGTGGCGGTCACGGACGGGCTGGACGCGCTGGCGGGCGGCACCACGGCGGTCGCCTTTGCCGTCTTCGGCGTGATCGCTTTCCTCCAGGACCAGACGTTCCTGGCCACGTTCAGCCTGACGGTCGTCGGCGCGACGCTCGGCTTCCTCTGGTACAACGCCCATCCGGCGCGGGTGTTCATGGGCGACACGGGAGCGCTGGCGCTCGGCTCGACGCTGGCGGTAGTGGCGCTGATGACGGGCTGGTGGCTGCTGCTGCCGGTGGTAGGCGTCGTGTTCGTGATGGAAGGGCTGTCGACGGTGGCGCAGATCGCCTATTTCAAGCTGACGGGCGGCCGGCGCATCTTCCGGATGACGCCGCTGCACCATCATTTCGAGCTGTTGGGGTGGTCGGAGCCGCAAATTGTCACAAGATTCTGGATAATTGGCATGGCCGGAGGGCTGTTAGGTATAGCGCTAGCGCTGGCAGATTAGATAAAATGCTATGACAGGTGAGCAGGACTTTCACGGCAAGAAGGTGACGGTGGTGGGGTTGGGAATCGAGGGCGTGGACCTCGTGCGATACCTGGTGGGCAAGGGCGCGCAGGTCACCGTCAGCGACACGCGGACGGCCGATCGCCTGGCTCTGCGCCTGCGGGCGCTGGAAGGCCTCTCTGTCCGTCTCTCCCTCGGCGCCAACGACCCTGCCGAAACGGTCGCCGCAGACATGGTGTTTGTGTCGCAGGGGGTGCCGCTCGATATCCCCGCCGTCGTCGCCGCCCGCGAGCGAGGCGTCCCAAGCAACTCGATGATGCGCCTGTTCCTGCAGCTCTGCCCGGGGCCGGTCGTCGGGATCACGGGGAGCAGCGGCAAGAGCACGGTAACCAGCCTCCTGGGGGCAATGTTCGCGGCTGCCGGCAGGAAGCACGTGGTAGGAGGGAACATCGGCGTGGGCCTCCTATCCCGGCTCGATGAGATTACACCGGAGACGTCGGTGATTCTGGAGATCAGCCACACGCAGCTAGAGATGACCGACCGCAGCCCGCACGTGGCCTGCGTCCTCAACGTGACGCCCAACCACCTCGACCGCTACGGCTGGTCAGACTACGTGAACCTCAAGAGGAACATCCTGCGCTATCAGACAGCCGACGATCTGGCAGTCATCGGCTTCGACGATGAGGTGGCGCGGTCGCTGGCGGCGGACACGCGGGCGAAGGTCGCTTTCTTCAGCGCCGACCACGACGTCGCGGGCCCGGCGTCGCTGCTGAAGGACGGCGCGGTGGTCTGGCGAGAGGGCGGAGCCGACACGACGGTGATGGCCGTCGCCGACATCCCGCTGCGCGGCCGCCATAACGTGTCGAACGTGCTCGCGGCGACGGCGGTCGCCTCCGTGTGCGGCA
>JBEKDP010000073.1:0-8317 GCA_050014295.1 Dehalococcoidia bacterium
AGCACGTTGTCCAGGGTTGCGTGCCCCTCCGGCATGAGTTTTGCCCACTTGCTGCCGGCGAAGTCGTTCTCGTACGCCGCTTGTCCGGAGCGATAGACCTCCGCGCGCAGCCCGCGGATTGGCATCGGCAGCGCCGGGTCTACACTGCAGGGGATACCGCCGGCATCGAGGAACAAAAGCTGGTTCTCGTCGCCCTCGGGGCTAAGAAGGGCGATGTAGCCGGCGGCGGCGCCGATGAGGTTCTTGCAGCGATCAAATATGATTCGCGCTGCATCCTCGAACTGGCGGTACTTCAGGACCGCTCGGCCCGCTTCGAGAAGAGCCTCCACCTCCGCCTGCCGCCGCTTCCCCTCCGAATCACGCCCGACTCCCGCGGCTGTTGTCTCGGCCGCTGCGCCTCCATCGCGGCCCTTTGAGGTTTTCCTTTCCATGACCTTCTCTGAGCGACGGCATATTGCCGCCCACTACTTGCCCTACGGACGATCAACCGACCTGCCGTCATCCCAGCCTGGATAGTCTACCCCGACGGGCGATAGCAGCTTGATCCAGGTTAACACGCAGCGCGCTTTCGCAAAAAGGCCACCGCGCGCGATCCCGCCGAACGCGTGACATCTCACCCGTTGACTCGTCCGGCTGGACGTCCTCGCCGGGGCTGGGTGTCAAGCATAGCACGCTTGTCAACAGCGCCGCTTGTTGCTCACGCGCAAAGAGGAAGGCGTTCGTTCGGCAAGAAGGGGGGTCCGGTTCACGACAGTGCGCTGTCCGAACGTCGTTCAGCCCAGAGCTGTTCGAGCTTTCTGATCAGATCCCAGGGGTCGAAAGGTTTGGGGAGGAACGGCCCTTTCAGCGGCCCATGCCGTCGGATCGCTTCATCCTCGTCAAGGGCGGAAATGATAACCCAGACAGGGAGGCTGTCGTCGGAGACATCCTGCAACTTCCGCAGGACCGCGCCGCCGAGGCCGTCGGGTAATCCCAGGTCGAGGACGACGGCATCAAAGGTGTCGGCCTCCATTGAACTCAATGCGTCGGCGCCGCACTCAGCCTGAGTGACACTGAAGCCGGCTCTGCGAAGGCAGACCCGCAACACCCTAGCAACTGCGCCATCGTCCTCTACCAGCAGCACCTTGCGCTGGGTCGAGCTCGTGGCTCCGTTCACACAACCTCTCGTCTCAATCGTCGTCAGCAAAGCGGGGTACAGGCAACCTTCAAAGTCTACTCAGATGGGGTGCAGTGTTTGTGAACGCGCGCACAGATCTTGTGAAAACTCTGTGAGTGTTGGTGAGGGTACGCGGTCAAGAGCCAGCCACGCCGCAACTCGCTTCGACGTCAACGGCTTCTACCAACCGCAGCGCCGCCCCGACGCGAATCGGATCGGCTTCCTCGCTCAACCGGCGGTGCGTTAGCTTCTCGCGCTCATTCGGTCAGGGCGCAAATAGCGCCGGGTTGGCGGACAAAAAGCGCCAGGCTCTCCACGATAGAGAACTCCAGATTCTCTTTCGTCGGCCCGATGAAGCTAATAGCCATATCCTGCCCGAGGATGATCGAGGCGTACTGCCGGCCGGCGTTGACTATGACGCCGCCCTTTTCGAGCACGGGCGCCTTGAACACTCCCTCGGTCGCGATCGTCTGCAGGTGCTCCAGCTCGCTGAAATTGCCCGCTGGATGACGCCGGTGGAGCAGATTGTAGCGGGCGGGCGCGAGCGCGAGCGCATACGGGCCGTGATAGCCCGCGCCGTCGAGGGCGGTTACGGCGTTGATGATGTCGCCGGCAGCAGTGCCCAGCTCACTCCAAGGCGAAAGCGCCTGCGTGTTGCTGCCCTTGACGGAGAGAAGGCCTCCCAGCCGGGCCGCTCCCTTCAGAATAACCGTGTCCTCCAACTCGGCCGCCCGGGTCGTCGCCTCGACGAGAGGCTTCAGGTTCGGCGGCAGACCGTCACGCTCGTAGGCCGCGAGGTCGCGCTTGCCCAGCGCAAAGCCCACTTGGATCGAGGGCACAGGCAGCGCAGCGCTCGCGAATAGGTCCTGCTGGAGCTCCAGGTCCTCCAGCGGCATCGCCTTCAGCCCGAATCCGTACGGTCCTTCGACATCAAGCAGACGGCGGCCGGCGAGCGCGCCCCTGGCCACCTCCACCATCGCCGCATCTAGCATCTTCCAGGTGTCGGGCTCGACGGGCGCTTCTTCTCGAGCTAAGTACTTGTTGGTCATACCTGCTCCTCCTCTGGCTCAGCCTTTCATCGAACCGATTGTCGGCCCGTCGCCGTCGGTTGCGCTCAACGCCATCCCCAGCTCGGCGGCCATTGCGTTTACCTCCTCGGCGCCTTCCGCCAGGAACTTGTCCTCTTCGCCCTCAGTGAGGATGCTGAGCAGCCGGGAGAACTCCCCCGCGTGGACTCGCTCTTCGTCGGCTATGTCCACCAGCACCTTCTTTGCCAAAGCGTTGTCGGTGGCCTGTGCGTGAGCCATGTATAGGTGAACGGCCTCCTCTTCAGCTGCGATATTCTGACGGATCGCCCTGATCAGCTCGTCCGTGGTCAACATCCGCTCGGGTAGCTTGCCCCGGAATGGATCGAGGAACTCGGCCATTGTCTGTCTCCTCCGCTGTTATGATCGCTAGCGCCGACCTGCGGCTCCGACCTGCCTGCGGCGATAATGAGGAGGTCGAGAGGAAACTCTCGACCTCCTCCGCCTTTTCAGAGGCGACGCGGCTGTGGCCGCCCCGAACACCCCAGATCCCTCTCGTGTGCTCGCTCTCCAATGGGTCCGCCAAGTCGCGACTATCCGTGCCGCCCCGGGATCAGCCGATCCGCCTCGGTGTCCCTGTTTCTTCCGCTTCCTCCTCCATTACCTCCATGGCCTTGGCCCCGCATCCCCGCTTCCCATCACCACCGCCAACGGACAAAACCCAACTTAGAGGACGCAACATGAACAAGATCAAATTCATATTAGGGAAAAGCGGTGCATGGCGTGTGAAGCGTCGACCGTCTGGCGTAAAGAAAACGTGAAAGGCGACCTCTGCCGGACCCAATGCTCCTAGAGAACGCTAGGCTTCGATTTGGGCGGACGTCGCTACACTGCGGGTGTGGGATGTCGCGAGCTTATGCGCTCTTTCGCTGTCGTCGCGCGGGAGGAGGCGGTTCCGCTTTCATGCGACGAGGGGCTGCGCTCGTGTCGGAAAGCAGCCCCGACAACGTGTCTACGAGCCGGCAGGGGTCAAACGGCTTGGCCAGGAATGGTCCCCGGAGAGGGCCGAATTGTCTGGCGGCCTCGTCCTCCTCGAGTGCCGACATCACGACCCAAACGGGACGTCCACCATGGCGGCCTTGAAGCTCCTTGAGAACAGCGCCACCAAGACCATCGGGGAGACACAAATCCAGCACGACCGCCTCGAAACTGCGGCCTTCCATTATCCGCAGCGCCTCTCCCCCGGTCTCCGCCTCCGCTGTATCGAAGCCGCCGTTCCGTAGAGAAAGCCGCAGGACTCTCCCTATCGCATCGTCGTCTTCCACCACCAGCACCCGAGGGTGCTCTACCCTTGTCGCTTTCATTTCTTTATGCCTTCCAATCGACCAACCCATCTATACTATCGGACAGTAGCGTGGAGCGAGCGTGACCGCGGATGACATAAGCGTGAAAACACTATGAAAGAAAGAGAAGGGATGGACAGATGAGCGCGACGACGCGTTTTTCGAGCGCTTACCTGGATGGGACCTTCGGCCTAGGCCCTCGGATGCGTGTAGCGCCCCGGCTGTCCTACGGGCAAGGTCGTGAGGCTGAGGCTCCGGCGTCGGCCCTAAACGTGGCGATCAAGCCACTGCTCCATGTCGGTCAGCACTTGCTCGCGGTCGAGATCGTTGTGCGCCTCGTGGTAGCTTCCCGGATAGACTTTCAGCTCCTTGTCGGAGGAGCTTATCTTCTCGAAGAAGGTGCGGGACCCGTCGGGCGAGACAATGCTGTCCGCGCCGCCGTGGATCATCAGGATAGGGATCTTCACCTCCGCCGCCCGAGACTCGACGCGCTTGATGGTGGCGAGAAACTCCATGCCCCAGCGGACACTCGTCTTGTTGAACACGAGAGGGTCGGTGTCGTAGGCCCGCGCGACCTCGGGGTCGCGGGAAACCGCTGCCCCACCGAACGGGGAAGTCATCAATAAGCGTGGTCGAACACGGGACAGGAAGCGCGCCACAGCGATCAGATAGGGCTTGGCCGCGCCGATCGGTTGTAGGGGCGCGCCGCTGATTATTGCCCCGCGAAGGCCCTCGGGATAAAAAAGGAGATAGTCCAGCGAGACCAGCGCACCCATGCTGTGCCCCAGCAAGAAAACGGGCAGGTTCGACTCCTGCTGGCCTATCATGGCAAGGAAGGCTTCAGTGTCGCCCCTATACTCTCCCCAGGCATCGATGTGGCCGCGTTGGCCTGGCGAGCGCCCATGCCCTCGTTGGTCGAATCCGTAGACCACGTAGCCGTGCGCCGTCAGGTGATCCGCGACGCCCGCATACCGGCCGCTGTGCTCGCGGACACCGTGAACGGTCGCCACCACCGCCTTGGCCCCACTACTCGGCCTCCAGCACTGGTAATAGAGCTCGAGGCTCCCCGCGCCCTGAAAAGTCCCGTCGCTGTGCTCCATTTCTCGCCTCCAGCTAACCGTGTTTGGATGAATGTTCGCAGTTTGCCTCGGATCAGCGAATCCGGGCTGAAGCATATCAGGTTCGGCGTTTTGTTTGAAGCCCCGGCCCCCTGGCTCATGGAGCCGGCCGCTCGGTGTCACGCTGCGGGAGACGGCGTGCCGCGACCAACGGGTGCTCCCTCCAGTCTCAACAGCCTCTCCTTGATGTCGAGGCCGCCGCCATACCCGTGGAGTCCGCCGTCGCTGCCGATGATGCGGTGACACGGCACGACGATGGGGATCGGGTTTTGGCCCAGGGCGCCTCCCACGGCCCGCGTGGCTCGCGGCCTGCCGATGCGCCGAGCGATCTCACCGTAGCTGACGGACTGTCCGGACGGCACCGCCGCCGTCGTCTCCAGTACGAGCCTTTGGAATCGGGTTTGTCCGGCCAGATCGACAGCCAGATCGAAGCGCCGCCGCCGCCCGGCGAAGTACTCCCGCAGTTGCGATACCGTGCCTTCGACGCGCTGCCGCGCTCTAAGCGGTTCAAAGCCGCGTGTTTCCAAGCGTCGCACGAAATCCTGCTCTGTGCTGCGGAACGCGATGGCGCATAGTCCTCTGCTGGAGACTGCTATGAAGAGCGGTCCCACGGGAGAGCGAGACCACGCGCCGTAGTGGGCGATTGGTCTCGCTCTTCGCTTCAGCGCCTCTTCCAGCCCAGCCCGAGCCGCTGTGATGAACCTCTTCAATGCTGCTTCGTCGGGCGCCGAATCCAGCGCCTTCTGGAGCGGTTCTTGCTTGGCCCACAGGCTCCGGCAGGATGGGCAGGAGCCGATGTGTTCCTGCCACTCGTCCCACGAGGAGTCGCCCGCCAGCAGCGCGAGCAGGTCTTCTTCTGTAAGGCAATCTCTAGTCATTTCTCACCTCGGCAAAGTGCGCCCTGACTTTGCGTAGCCCCTGATAGACGTTGGCCCTTGCCGCGTCGGCCGAGCAGCCAAACAACGTCGCTATCTCCGCATAGTCCATCCCCTGGAACTTGCGCAGGAGCAGGGCCTCGCGTTGATGCCGGGGCAGGGTATGCACGAAGGACGTTACGGCGAGGGCCAGCTCATGGGTATCACCAGCGGGGTCCTCGGTAGAGGCCACTGCCTCATCCAACGGCAGAGGCCGGCGGGCACGCAGGCGATGGGCGTCGTGGCATACGTTGGAGGCTATCTTGTACAGCCATGCCCGATGGTTAGCCGCTGCCGGGAGCCTGTGGTAGGCGCGAAAGGCGCGGAGGAAAGTCTCCTGGAATGCGTCCTGGGCCAGATCGGAGTCGCCCAGGTTGCGCATGACGTAGCCGGCAATCTCCCGTTGATGCCGGTCTATCAGGTTCTCGAAAGCTGGCGCTACCACGTTTCCTCCTGTCGCCGGATTGTGCGCCGTGCCCATTGTAGCATCCGGCCTCTCGCTGTCAGAAGAGTGCGTCCGGCGCGCCGCGTGCGGTTGGCCACCGATGGTCTGCGGCTGTATCCGATTCCGGAAGGCTGCGGAGCGGCGCTCGCGCGCTGGGCGGGCACTTCGTGCTCTTGCCCCGGAGGTCTCTCGAACTCTTCAGCGCCTCTCTTCTGGCGGCGCAGCAGCCAGCCTCGCAGGTACTCGAACGTTTCTTCCTTTCCCGGCTCAATCCGCCAAAGCAGGTCAGGCTCGCGGGCTCTCACCACGTCGACGGAGCGTTCTTCGTCGCAGACCAGCACTATGACCCCCTCTAGAACGGCATTCTTGAACCACTCACAAGTAGAACTCGATTGCTTGGCGTTTTGTGAAAAAGGGGTCCGCGGGAGGACAACGAGGCAGAGAGGCAAGATGGGCAAGCTCGCGGCGGACTGGTTTGACCTGCGGCCACCTCTATATCACGCCTCTTTCATTCGGCGGGCCCGTCGCTTCACATCCGCTTTACGTCGCGCTTCTATAATCGAGTAGAATTCCAGGAGAGAGCGACTATGAAATAGGAGGGCCACCTCTTGAGAAACGGCGTTGCTGGAGGGACGGTTGTCGCCTTGGGCGCGTATGTCTGCCTGGCCGTGATCGGCTGCGGCGGGAGCAGTCAGACGCCATCGCCGTCAGCAACGGCGTCGGCTACGACGATGCCTGTAACAGCTGCGCCCGCTTTGCCGCCTACGGCCGCCGCGACGCCTGTTACGGCTGTCGGTACTCCGGCAACTGACAGGTACGGTCTGACAAGGATAGTCCCTTCGGCCGCGTTCGATCGGATGCTCGCTTTCTCGCTTGTGCCCGGCTCTCCGAACGAGGCCGTCGTCCTCACCCAAGGCGGCGTCATCTGGCACGTGACGCTTGATGGCAGCTCGCCGCCCGCCGTCTTCGGCGACGTCTCCGGTCTGCTAATCAGCAATCCGGGCAACGAGGAGGGGCTGCTCGGTCTCGCCTTCTCGCCTAACTTCGCCGCGGACGGGCGCGTATTCGTCGACTACAGTGCCGGCGACCCACGTCGGAGCGTCCTCGCCCGCTTCCAGGTCGTTGGCGGGCGGATCGACATGACAAGTGAGCGCGTTATCCTTGAGGTGCCGCAGCCGTTCAGCAACCATAACGGCGGCCAGCTCGCGTTCGGCCCCGATGGCTATCTCTACTGGGGCTTGGGAGACGGCGGCTCGGAGGGCGACCCGCAGGAGAACGGCCAGAAGCTGTCGACCCTGCTCTCTTCCATTCTCCGGCTCGACGTTTCCGGCGACGCTTACACCGTCCCGCCGGACAACCCGTTCGTCGGCACGCCGGGCGCTCTTCCGGAGAAGTACGCCTATGGTCTGCGCAACCCGTGGCGTTTCAGCTTCGACAGGCTGACCGGCGATCTGTGGGCCGGCGACGTCGGCCAGGACAAGTGGGAGGAGGTCGACCGCATAGTCTCTGGCGGAAACTACGGCTGGAGCATCCTGGAGGGATTCGAGTGCTACCGAACCCCCAACTGCGACCAGACGGGGCTCACCCTTCCGCGCGCGGTCTACGGCCACGACGTTGGCTGTGCGATAATCGGCGGATTCGTGTACCGCGGCGCTGCGATGCCGGAGCTGCAAGGATGGTACGTCTATGGCGACTACTGCAGCGGCCGCATCTGGGCGCTGAACACAGCCGACAGCACTGCCCCGGTCCTGCTGTCCGAGACCGGCCATCCCATTTCCTCGTTTGCTGAGCTGGCAAGCGGAGAGATCGTCGTCGTCACCTTCGATAACGCGTTATACGAGCTTCAGCGCCAGCCCTAGGGAAGGAGCCTCGAGCGTGGCAGAAAGTGAATCCAGGCAGCTTGCGGGCGAGGTCCGACGGATGGCCGACCTGGTCGACTACCAGGAAGGCTCCGTAGTGAGCCGTCAGATCCTAAAGAGCGGCGGCGGCAACGTCACGCTCTTTGCTTTCGACCGGGGCGAAGGGTTGACGGAGCACACGTCGCCGTTCGACGCGCTGGTCTGCGTCCTCGACGGTGAGGCTGAGGTCGCCATCGCGGGCAAGCCTTCCCGCGTTCGTGAGGGCGACATGATCCTCATGCCTGCCAACGAGCCGCACGCCCTGAAGGCGCCGACGCGCTTCAAGATGCTGCTCGTGATGATCAAACTCTAACTGGCGGACGCACGCCCCGGCCTTGGGGTTGGGATACGGCTTCGCATGTGACGACAGTGCCGGCAGCGGCCGCTGCCGCTTCTGGAAACATGAACGCCGATCTTT
>JBEKDP010000074.1:0-8296 GCA_050014295.1 Dehalococcoidia bacterium
GGGGCCGGCTGTTGGGAGAAGAAGCCGCCGGCTCTCTCTGCTGGCGATCTCCTCCGCCTGCCTAGCCGCGCTCGGCGGCTTCGGCTACTTCTACTACGATGGCACGCCGCTGTTCGCCGTCGCGGCGCTCGCTGCCGGAATCGCAGCGGCCGCGCTCGTCGTGCGAGCGCAGGGGAACGGGCTGGCTGCCAGCCGTTACTCGCGTGAGCTTCTAACCAGGCCGGCGGTCGTCGTGGCGGTCTGCTCCTTGTCGTCGCTCGCCCTGTTCGTCGGCCTGCGCGTTCTCAACGCTGGCGACGTCAACTACTTCCCGTTCCCCGCGATCGCGGCGCCGGCCTTCCATCCGCTGGCGGTGCTCGCCGTGCTCCTTCTGCTATCGCCGGCGTTTCACCTGGTCTCAAGAGCCGGCTCAGCGCGGGAGGCGACTGATGATTGACATCGACGAGTTGAGCTTCTCTTACCCGAGGGCGGCCCATCCGGTGTTGCGGCAAGTCAGCCTGACCATCGGCGACGGCGAGGCGGTGCTGCTCGTCGGGCCGTCGGGCGGCGGCAAGTCGACTTTCCTTCGCTGTTTGAATGGGCTGGTGCCGCATTTCCACGGCGGCGCCTTCTCGGGCAGGGTGTCGGTCGGTGGTCTGGATACGCTGCGCCACCAGCCGCGGGAGCTGGCGCGCGAGGTGGGCCTGGTATTCCAGGACCCGGAGAGCCAGTTCGTCGCCGACATCGTCGAGGACGAGCTGGCGTTTGGGATGGAGAACATGGGCCTCCCGCGCCTGACGATGCGAAAGCGGGTGGAAGAGGTACTGGACCTCCTCGGCATCACCCACTTGCGGCGGCGGCGCCTCGATACGCTTTCCGGCGGCGAGCTGCAGCGCGTCGCCATCGGCGCCGTGCTGACGATGCAGCCGAAGGTGCTCGCGCTCGACGAGCCGACCTCGCAACTCGACCCGCAGGCGGCGGAAGAGGTGCTGACGGCAGTGCAACGCCTAAACAGCGACCTCGGCATCACCGTCGTAATGGCGGAACATCGCCTGGAGCGGGTGGTTCAGTACGTCGACCGCGTCCTCTACTTGGCGGGCGATGGCTCGGTGGTCTCCCACTCCGTTCGGGATGCTATGGAGCAGCTTCCGTTGGCGCCCCCGATCGCTCGTGTCGGTCGGGCCCTGGGTTGGAAGCCGCTGCCGCTGTCGGTGCGGGAAGGGAAGCGCTTCGTCGGGCGCTCAGAGCTGCCTGCTGCCGCCGCCGTCGTCGCCGCGACCCAACCCCTGGCCAACGGCGCCAGCATCGCTGTCGACCGGCTGCACCTCTCCTACGGCCAAGGCGACATCGTGAGGGATGTCTCTCTCCGCGCCGCTGCCGGCGAGGTGCTTGCGCTCATGGGGCGGAACGGCGCCGGCAAGACGAGCCTCCTGCGGGCGCTGGTCGGCCTCCTGCCGCCTCGAAAGGGGTCGATTCGCGTCCTCGAGAATGATGTGACCGCCATCCACACCGAGGAGTTGACCCCCCGCGTTGCGTTCGTCCCCCAGGACCCGGCGTCGATCCTGCTCCAGGACACCGTCGAAGGAGAGATCGCCGATACGCTTCGCGGCACCCGTCGTCGGGGAAGCGTCGACGAGGCGCTGAGAGAATGGCGGCTCGATTCGCTGCGTCGGGCTCACCCCCGCGACCTGAGCGCCGGCGAGAGGCAGCGGGCGGCGCTTGCCGCCATGCTCGCGGGCCGGCCGTCGGTTATCCTCCTCGACGAGCCGACGCGAGGCATGGACTATGAGACGAAGGAGCTGCTGATCGCGAACCTGCGGTGTCGCTGCCGCGAAGGCTGCACCGTTATCCTCGCCAGTCATGACGTGGAGCTCGTCGGGAGTTGCGCTCAGCGGGTCGTCTTGCTCGCGGACGGCGCCGTGGTGGCGGATGGGCCGGCGCGCGAAGTGCTGACGGAATCGGTCACCTTCAGCACCCAGGTCAACAAGCTGTTCGGTGGTCAGTTCCTTACGGTCGAGGACGTAATTTGCGGAAACGGTTCGGGGAGGCCAAATGCTCCGACTGGGTAGCGCCGCAAGGGGCCGCGCGCTGCGTAGCATTTCCGTGCTCCTCGGCGCGGCCGCGCTAGTCGCCTCGTCGACGGCGGCGCCCGGTCGCGTCGCGGCGGACGGGCCGAACCGCGCGGCCGTCGTGGTGACTCTCAGCGAAGGCCAGAGCGAAAGTCGCTGCGTGGAGTTCTCCGAGCCGGAGATCAGCGGCGCGGAGCTCCTGAGACGCTCCGGCCTGCCGGTCGTCGCGTCCAGCCAGTCGGGCGGCGCGGCGATCTGTGAGATCAGCGACGTCGGCTGCGCCAATCCCAGCGATTGCTTCTGCGAGTGCCACGGCGGCGGTTGCCAGTACTGGGCCTACTACACCCAAGAGGAAGGCCAATGGCAGTACGCGAGCGCGGGGTCGTCGCTGAGGAAGGTGCACGACGGCGACGTCGACGGCTGGGCGTGGGGCTCCGGCAGCATCGGCAACGGGGCAAAGCCGAAGCTGTTGGCCTTCGCTGACGTCTGCCCGCCGTTGAGCCCAACAACGGTGCCGGCGCCGGTGTCACCGCCGGTCGCTGCCGCCGCCACGCCATCGCCTTGGATCCTGAGCCCTGTCCTGCAGCCGGAGGCGTCGTCCACGCCTTCGCCGACTTCCGTAGTTACGCCCACACCCGGGCTGGGCGTGCATCCGCCTGAGGGGCCGCTAGCGGGGACACAAACTGACCCTGCCGCCCAGGAGGGCGGTGACGATAGGGGTCGTAGCATGCCGCGTCAATTCCTCGCCTTCGGCGGCCTGACCGCGGTGCTCCTGACGATGGCGCTGGTGCTGGCGAGGAGGCGCGCCCATGGCTAGGGAAGCGACCCTCCCTCGTCGGCCGGTAGCTGTCGTCGGTGTAAGCCGCGGTGCCGGCGCGGGCCTCTGGTCGGGACTCACGCTGGCCCTGATCAGCCTGGTAGGGCTGGCCGCGTTTCTCTACCCGTTCTTTTTGACGGCTGCGCCCGGCTCTGGGACGATGGCGAATCCCCATTCCGACGATGCGCCGCTCATCTTCGGGCTAGTGCTGGCCCTGACGCTGCTGCTGTTCGTGCTCGAGTTAACGCGCCAGGGCATGAACGCCAAGACGGCTTCGGCGCTGGCGACCCTGATGATGATCGCCGCCGCTTTGCGCATCCCGACTCTGCCCGCAGGGGCGTCGGCCTTCTTCTTCGCGGTCATTCTCGGCGGGTACGTCTTTGGGCCGCGCTTCGGCTTCCTTTTGGGCGCTGGTTCGCTCTTCGTGTCTACGTTCGCGGTTGGCGGCTTCGGGCCGTGGCTACCCTTCCAGATGTTCTGTGCCGGTTGGGTCGGCATGACCGCTGGCTGGCTCGGCGTCCTGCGGGGCCGGCTCTCCTCTCACCGACTGCTGGAACTGGCCTGTCTGGCCGCTTTCGGGCTGGCGTGGGGCTTCCTCTTCGGCGCCGTGATGAACCTCTGGTTCTGGCCGTTCATGGCGGTCGGCGAGGGGGTCTCGTGGCACCCGGGTCAAAGCCTGGGTGAGATGTTGCGGCACTATTGGGCCTTCTACCTGCTTACTTCGGCGGGCTGGGATGCCTGGCGCGCCCTTGCCAACGTTATCCTCGTGGCGGCGATGGGACGGCCCGTGCTTGACGTACTCCTTCGCTTCCGCGACCGTTTTCAAATCGAGCTGCGTGGTCGCTGACTGTTGTCAAGTTCCGTGTAATATGGTAAACTGAAACGAAGTTAGGCTTTCCGAGTCTTCAGTCGTAGCGAAGAAACCCTCGATTCGCACCGCACTCGATGACAAGGAAGTTCAAGCAAAAGGAGGTCGTCGAGTGCCTTACACCGACAAAACTCTAACCTGCGTCGATTGTGGTGCCGAGTTCACGTTCTCTGCGGAGGACCAAGAGTACCACGCCAGTCGCGGCTTCACCAACGAGCCCAAGCGTTGCGCCACCTGCAGGCAGGCGCGCAAGGCTGAGCGCGGCGGCGGTGGCTTCCGCAGTGGCGGTGGTGGTGGTGGCGGCTATGGGGCGTCCCGCCGGCAGATGTTCCCGGCGGTCTGCGCCGAGTGCGGCCAGAACACCGAGGTACCGTTCGAGCCGAGGGGAGACAGGCCCGTCTACTGCCTGGACTGCTTCTCCAAGCGCTCGTCCACGCGAACGCGATTCTAGCAAAACCGGACTCGAGGCAGGTGTTTGGCTGCGAAAGCGAACGCCTGCCTCGTTCCTGGACAATAGTCACTTAGCCGGGCCAGTCCGCGGAAGGGACCGTATTTGTTCGTAGAGCTAAGAGAAGGCGAGTCCCAGGAGCACCTACTTACCCGTTTCCGCCAGACCATGCAGCGGAACGGTGTGCTCAGAGAGGCAAAGAGAAGGCGCCATTTCGTGTCGAAGTCGGAGATACGCCGCCTGGCCATCGCCAAGGCGACGCGACGGGCACGGAAGAAGGCGGACAGGGCAGCGAACCACACCAGGCGCCCCGGTTAAGCCATCCGGAGCGCCTGTTTCACTACATAACCTGGCTTCGTTGTCTCGTTTCAGGCCGAATGGCTGCTCCCCTATCGTCCCACATGAACCACGCTGGGGATTACTGTGCCCCTTTGAGGGCACACATCTCTGTTGTGGCCTGGACCGCGGGGCCGGACCAATGACCTACAGCCTGGCCTCGACCGCCTCGCGGTTGACGTTGCGGAAGAACGCCTCGATGTAGTCGGCCCGCTTCAAGCCGTAGTCCGTCAGGAACGCGTGCTCGAATACGTCCAGCACAAGGATCGGCGTGCAGCCAGCCAGATGGTTGTTCTGGTGCTCGTTGATCCATTGGTTGATCAGCGTTCCCGTAGCGCTGTCGCGATAGAGGACCGCCCAGCCGATGCCGCGCATGGCGGCCGTCCCCTTGAAGTCCGCTTCCCAGGCTGCGTAGCTGCCGAAGTCTGCGGCTATCTTCTCCGAGAACTTGGATGACTGTGGGAGGTCCCCCTTCCCGCCGAGATTCTCGAAGTAGTCCTCGTGGAGCCGCATCCCATCCCATTCGAAGCCCAGCCGGCGCTTCAACTCCGCGTACTCGGGCGTCCCGATCTTGGCGTCCTTGGCCATCTGGGCGAGCAGGTCTCGCACCTTGTTAGTATTCGTGACGTATCCCTGATAGAGGGTGAAGTGATTCCGGAGAGCCGTCTCGCTGAATCCGTCCATCCCGATCAGGCGGCTGAAGTCCTTTGCTTCATACATAGTGGAATAGACCTCCTTCTTCTTTCTGCAAGTCTAGCCGACGAGAGACACGATATCTCAGGGAGATTGCTTGCTCAACCAGGTCCTGATCATCGCCGCGTGCTCGCGAAAGTGCTCGCTGCCGGCGTTGCGGAAGAAAACGCTCGCCGTCTTGCCGTCGCCGAAGCGCTCCTCCGGCAGCGTCTCGCCCATCGCCTTGAAGTGAGCGACGGAGCGATCGAGCTCCTGAAGCAGCTCTGCTCTTCCCTTGCCCGCCGCCTCAGCCGCGAATCTGTCATTCCAGCGCTGGATCGCGTTCCAGTCTGACCCCTCGGGAGCCGGCCGTTTTCCCCGCCCCATGCGCTCGAGCCCAACGGCAAATTCGCGATGCCAGCCGGTGAGATGCGCGACGATCTCCCGAACCCCCCAGCGCCCGTCGAGCCATTTCTCCTGAAAGTGCTTCTCGTCCAGCTCGTCGACGACGGAGCGGAACTCTTGGTAGGCGCTATCCAGCGCAGCGAACTCCTGCTGTTTGATAGTGGCCACCGCTTGCTCCCCCTTTTGCGGCAACGCGCCGTGAGCCAGTTCGTTCAGTGCGTCGAGCTTCTCACGCAGCACACGTCAGGGCGCGCCAGACCCGGTGTTTCGACGGCGCGAGCGCGCCAGACCCGGTGTTTCGACGGCGCGAGCGCGCCCTCACGTCACGAACACGCAGGCCAAAAGCGGTCGACGGGTGCCGCCGCGGTTGCCCCGCCGCCTCTCGCGAGAGCGCTAGGCTGCCTTCTTCTGGGCCAGCGCGCCTGCTTCGAATGTCATGTTCTGGTTGGTCGCGCTGTGGAAAACGTTGGCGGCGCGACGGAACCCGCACTGGAGGCAAACGACATCCCAATTGCCGGGAGGGTCGTACTCCAACCCGAGATTCCCGTGACAACGAGGACAGCGTGCCATGACTGGATCCAACTTCGCTCGCATCATCCTATCCTACCTCCTTGCAACTAGCCAGCGCCCAACCATGCCTTAGGCAGCGGCAGGTGCTGGTTTGATGTCATCCGCTGTCGCCAAGTCCTCGAGTTGAACTTGCAGCCAGCGTCCAATGTCGTGCCGGAGAACGGCGCGGCGCAGGCGGAGAGCCCGCTCATGTCGCTCCTCTTCCGGCAAGCTAAGGGCGAGGTTCAGCGCGGCGGCGGTCCCTGCAATGTCCTCCGGCGTCACCGGGAGCGCCCCGTCGCGCAATTCCTCGAATGAGCCGGCGGCAGTGGACAGGACCAGCACGCCGTCGCGACGGTTCAACACCGGCCCTTCCTTGGATACGAGATTCAGCCCGTCGGCGATGGAGTTGACGAGCAGGACATCGTACAGGCTCAGCGCCGCCAGTGCCTGCAGCCGGTCGTTCTCATAGAACACCCTGATCGGCCTCCAGTCGCTGCTTCCATGGCGGGCGTTGATGGCGTCGACGAGGGCGAACACCTTGCGGGCGTATGCTTGATACTCGGGGATGTCCGTCCGCGACGGCACGAGGAAGGCAAGCAGCCTCACATGCCCCCGCCATTCCGGATGCTGCCGTAGCAGAAGGTCAAAGGCGTGAAAGCCGCCCGCTATGTTCTTGCTGGGATCGAGCCGATCGACGCGAATGATGGTCTTCTCGCCCGTCTCCTCGGCGAGCTTGGCGAAGTAGGGCCGCGCTTCCGCCGACGATAGCTGGCTCCGCAAGTCGAACACGTCCACCGAAATCGGGTTTGACGAGACTCTTGTCACGTGGCCTCCGCGCGTCACGATGCCGCGAGTAAAGTCGATGCGCGCGCTGGGGAAGAACGCCCAGCACGTCAGAAGAAATGCTTGGGCCGAGGCCTCAGTCTGGAAGACAACGCTGTCGTTGGAAAGCAGCCCCTCGCAGATCGAGTCTACTATCTGCCGCGGCAACTCCTGCCAGGCGTCCAGGCCCGGCCAGGGGATATGAATGAACTGCTGAAGGGCAGCCCCCGGACAGAGGTTGCGGATGAATAAGGGCGCGGCGTAGAGATGGTAGTCGTGGAGCATCACGGCCGCGTCGCCCTGGCGCCCGTAACACTCGCTGGCGACCGCCTCCGCAAACGCCTGGTTCACCGGCAGATAGCCGTGTTCCCAAGCGTGCAGCGCCTCCTCCTGCAGGTTGGGCCGCCGCACGAGATCCCACAATGAGTGCTGCAGGAACCAGAGTATCGGATTGCAGAAGCTGTTGTAGAAGAGGTGGTAGGCGTCTTTGGGAGCTGCCACCAGCCGCAGGTGGTTCTCCCCGTTCAGGTCGAGGAGCCTGCCGTCCGCGGCCACCACCCGGTCCGCCTCGCTGGCGGCGCTCGCGATCCAGGTTACCGGCGCGGAGTTGGCTATCGATGTGAGAGCGGTGGCCACGCCGCCGCTGGTTCGCCGCCGGCGCAGCCCTCCTGCCTCATCGTGATAGTACTCGACCGGGCCGCGATTGCTGACGACGATAAGGGCGGTTGGATAGGAGGAGGCCCCGGGCCTCCAAGAGAGAGTGGTTCTCGTATCCGTTTGCACCGTGTGTTCCTTTCGTTGACCCCCGGCTGAGAGGCGCGTCCGAACCTCAGCCAGCCCAGCCTACCTCAGGTCGAGTGGGTTCGAAGTAGAATGTCTGCCACGGGTCAGGACAACTCCTCTGGCGCCCGGCAAACGTGTCCAAATGGCCCTGTCGTGGCGGGAACGACAGGCATCTCGTCCTTTCGCTCAGCGCTGCGAAGGTCGATGCGACCGCGCTCACGAAACTGTCGGGCTCCTCGTGGCCGGAACAGCACTTGACCAGCGATATCGACAGGGAAAGCAGGTGCTCGCGCGTCGCGAACCGCCTAGAGCGAGCGTTCGCATGCCTTCTGAAAGATGAGAGTCTGCCGCTCACCGATGCCGCAGCCCGAATTGAGTGTCTCCGATAGCTCACTGCTATCACCTCACGCTACCTTGGTGCCAGCGACTGCCTCGGAAATGCCGACAGATGCGCGGAGACGCTCACGGAGCCGGCTTACCTCCAGGCGCATGAACAGCGCCTCTTGCGACTTGTCGAGCGTATGCCCGCATTGGATACAGCCCAG
>JBEKDP010000075.1:0-8238 GCA_050014295.1 Dehalococcoidia bacterium
GAGGCGCTACCCGAGCCGCTATTCACGCCATCGACCAAGGCGGCGAGCGGCCACGACCTGAACGTCAGCTTCGACGAGGTGGCCCAGATCGTCGGCGCGGACACGGCGGCGCGACTACGCGACAGCACGCTCGCAATCTACCGCTTCGCCTCCGACTACGCCCGTCAGCGCGGCATCATCATCGCCGACACGAAGATGGAACTGGGCTGGCACAACGGCGAGCTGATCCTGATTGACGAGCTGCTGACACCCGATTCGAGCCGGTTCTGGGCGGTCGACACGTACGAGCCAGGGAAGGCGCAGCCCAGCTTCGACAAGCAGTCGGTGCGCGACTGGCTGATCGCGTCAGGGTGGAATCGGGAGCCGCCGCCGCCGGTGTTGCCACCGGGGGTCGTCGAGGACTCGTCGCGCCGGTATCTGGAGGCGTTTCGGCGCCTGACGGGGCGCGCGCTTGCATAGAGCAAACCGCAGGGGACTGGAAGTTCGAAGCTAGGAGCAGACAGTGTTTCTTGCCAAGGTCTACGTAACCCTGAAGCCCACCGTCAACGACCCCCAAGGGCTGACCATCCGCGGCGGCCTGCACTCGCTCGGCTTCGAGAGCGTGGAGAGCGTGCGGGCGGGGAAGTACCTGGAGATCCGGGTCGCCGGCTCCGCCCGCGCTCAGGCGGAGGGCCAGGTGCACGAGATGTGTCGCCAACTCCTCGCGAACCCGATAATCGAGGACTATCGGTTCGAGCTGGAAGAGGCGGCCGGCTAGAGGGTGCCCTTCGTACTGGGCACCTGGCCGGCGAGACGAGGGTCGAGGCGCGTCGCCGCTCCCAGGGCGCGCGCCAGGGCCTTGAAGACGGCTTCCGCCTTGTGATGATCGCTGGCGCCGGCGAGGATACGCGCGTGCAGCGTCAGTCGGGCTTCGGTGGCAATCGACCAGAGCATGTGGCCGATCAGGTCGGTCGGCAACTCGCCCACCCGCTCCCCTGTCCAGTCCAGCTCCAGCGCCGCATAGCCGCGACCGCTGACGTCGATGGCGACGAGCGCCAGCGCCTCGTCCAGGGGCACCACGGCGTGAGCGAAGCGAACGATGCCGCGTCGCTGGCCGAGCGCCTTCTTGAGGGCGCGGCCGAGGCAGATGGCGACGTCCTCCGCCGTGTGGTGCGGATCGATCTGGAGGTCGCCCTGCGCTCTTAGTGTTATGTCAATAAGCGAGTGCTTTGCTATCTGCTCCAGCAGGTGGTCGAGCATGCCGACGCCGGTGGCGATGTCGGCCTGGCCGGTGCCATCCAGGTTCACCTCAACGGAGACGCGGGTCTCCTTGGTTTCGCGCTCTTCCTTGCCTCGACGCTCAGTTGCCAAGCGTTCCTCCTATCTCTTTGAGCGCCCGGAGCAGCGCCTCCGTGTGCTCCGGCAATCCTACGCTGATGCGGATGCAGCCCTCGAGCCGCGGTGAATCCGGGTAGCAGCGCACCATTATGCCGCGGTCGCGCAGCCTCTCGTGCACGGCCGCCGCGCTTCCCGCTTTCACACGGCAGAGGATGAAGTTGGCCTGCGACGGCCAGGGCGCCACGAAGGGGACGGCCGCCAGGGCGGCGAAAAGACGCTCCCTTTCGGCAAGGAGGGCGCGAACCCGTTCCTTCAAGAGGTCGGCGTCGGTGAGGGATGCGAGCATCGCCACCTGGGCGGCAACGTTCAGGTTGTAGGGCTGCTTGATCTTCATCAGCGTTTCGGTGACGGCGGCCGGGACGATTCCGTAGCCGACACGGAGGCCGGCAAGCCCGGCCCACTTGCTGAACGTGCGCAGGACGAAGAGGTTCCCCCGCGACGGCACGAGGCCGACGACGCTCTCGCCGGCGAACTCCACATACGCCTCGTCGATGACGACGGCCAGCTCCAGGGCGAGGAGCGCGTCCAACTCGCGGCGAGAGAGCACGTTGCCGCTGGGGTTGTTGGGCGAGGCGATGAAGATGACCTTCGCCTGCTGCGCCGCCACCTCGATGGCCGGCAGGTCGAGCGAGAAGTCGTCGCGGCGGGGCACGTCGAAAACGCGTCCGCCGCCGACGCGGGTCAGGAAGGGGTACATGCCGAACGTGGGCGGGCAGTTGATGACGCCGTCGCCGGGGCGGACGAACGCGCGCAGAACCATATCCATGACTTCGTCGCTGCCGGCGCCGAGGATGATGTGCTCGGCGCTGACGCCGAGATAGGCCGCGAGCGCCGCTCGCGCCTGGCGTTGAAGCGGATCAGGGTAGATGTGGTAGAAGCGACAGGCGGCGAGCGCCTCCAGCGCCTTCGGGGAAGGGCCGTAGGGGTTCTCGTTGCCGTCGAGCTTGACGACCTGCTCGGGCGCGATCTGCAGGCGACGCGCCAACTCGTCGATCGGCTCGATGGCGAGGTAGCCGGGCATCGCTTGCAAGTCGGGACGCAGCAGCTTCGTGACGTCGAAGCCGCCCGGGGGTGTGTCGGTCATGTCGCTGTCTCCACTCGGCCTAGTCGTCCTCCATATCCAAGCGCATCTCAATAGCGCGGGCGTGCGCCGTGAAGCCTTCGGCGCGGGCGATTGCCGCCGCCGCCGGGCCGAGCTCGCGCAGAGTTTCGTCGTCGACGGCCACGACGTTCGTTATCTTCAAGAAGTCTAGCACGTTCAGGGGCGATGAGAAGCGGGCGCTGCCGCCGGTGGGCATGACGTGGCTGGGGCCAGCCGTGTAGTCGCCCATCGCCTCCGGCGACGACTCGCCGACGAAGAGGCCGCCAGCGTTGCGCACTCTCCCCGCCCAGACGGCGGCGTCGCGCATGAGCAGGCAGAGGTGCTCCGGCGCGAACTCGTTGGCCAGCACCAGCGCCTCCTCGAGGTCGGCGGTCACGACGGCGCCGCCACGGCTATCCAGAGAGGCACGGGCGATGGCGGCGCGCTCCAGATCCGCGAGTTGGCGCTCGGCCTGGCGCTCGACCGCCCTCGCGAAGTCGAGCGATGGGGTGAGCAGGATGGGGATCGCAAGCTCGTCGTGCTCCGCCTGAGCGAGCAGGTCGGCGGCACAGAGCGCGGGGTCGGCGCTGTCATCGGCGACGACGATGGTCTCGGTGGGGCCGTAGGTCGCGTCGATGCCCACGGTGCCGTAGAGCTGCTGCTTGGCCAGGGTCACGAAGATGTTGCCCGGGCCGCACACCTTGTCGACACGCGGAATGGTCTTGGTGCCGTAGGCGAGGGCGGCGATTGCCTGCGCGCCGCTGGCGCAGAAGACGCCGTCGACGCCGGCGATATCCGCGGCGACGAGCTTGAGCGGCGACACGCGGCCGTCGGCGCCAGCGGGGCTCACCATGTAGACCTCGCCGACGCTGGCCACCGCCGCCGGAATGGCTGTCATGAGCACGGACGAGGGATAGACGGCAACCGAGCCGAGGGCATAGATGCCGACCCGCTGGATAGGGCCGACGAGCATGCCAAGGCCGTCCTCGGAGAAGCTCGAGAGGCAGCGCTCGAACTGAATCCGGTGGAAGCGCCGGATGCGTTCGGCGGCAAAACGCAGGTCGGCTACCAACGCCGGCTCGACCTGCTGGTAGGCGGCTTTCACCTCGTCGGGGGAGACGGCGAGCGAGCAGTAGGTCACGCCGTCGAGCGCCTCGCTGTAGCGGAGGACGGCGGCGTCGCCCTCGGTGCGCACGTCGCGGAGGATGCGGGCGACCGCCTCGGCCGGCGAGACATCGGCGCCGAAGACGGCACGCGTTCGTTCGCGCACCGCCGGCGGCACTTCGACCTCGCCGAGCGGCCGGCGTCGCAGCACCGTGCGGCGCCCTTCTTCGGCCCCAACAACGATCCTCATGCCAGATACTCCTTCAACGTCGCCAACGACATTGCAGTTGTCTTCTCCAGGAAGCCCTCGATCCGTTCAGGCCCAACGTGCTCCCTGGTCTCACGGAGGAGGTCCGGGATTGACGCTTCGAAGCGCTCTATCTCCTCCGGCGTCGACACGCCGGCATGCCTGAGGAAGCGGCTGGCCAGGTGGCGAAAACGGTCCCAGCTCGGAGGCCGAGAGACCATGTCTACGGCCACGTCCCGCCAGCGTCTCAAGCTCTCCGGGTCGAGGAACACGACGTCGATGCTGTCCAGGGGGCTGGCTAGAAGTCCCCTGCGGATCTCCGCCATGGCCGCGGTATCCTGCCGGCGCTGTATGTCGAGATCGTACTGAAGGATGCGGTCCCGGATGTTGGCGGGCGCGTCGCCAGCCAGCGGCGACTCCGGCCCGAAGAAGGGACGATAGATATCGGTTATCCAGACTTCGTCGACCACGAGATGCGTGAGATAGCCGGCGACGAAGGCCGCCGTCCCCTGCGCCAGAGCGCCAGCGTCCTTCAACTCGCCGTGCGCCTCGAAGAACGAACTCACGCTGCTCTGATCGTCGAGACAGTCGAGGTCGAAGAAGTGGGAGGAGATGCGGTCGGTGCGCGACATGATGTGCATGTCGGGCCCCGTCGAGCCCAGGTAGTAGGCGCCGCGGTCAGCGTCGACCGTCGGGCTCTGCACCCGCTCCGCCAGCTCTCTGGCCACCGACATGTGAAACGCCAGGTGCGGCAAAGTCACGCCCTCCGCTGCGCCGCCGAGCGGCTGAACATCTCGATGATCTGGTCGACCAGGCGGCGGCGCTTCTCAGGGACGGGCCCGCGGTGTTGAATGAGACAGGTTGTCGACTCGAAAAGCACGTCGATAACCTTCAAGCGGTTCGCGGTCAGGGTGGCGCCGGTCTCCGTGCCCTCGATGAGAAGCTCGGCGTCCTCAGGCACGAATCCCTCGGACGCGCCGCCGATCGGTATGACCTTGTAGCGCGGCAGGTGGTGCGCGCGAGCACAGTTGTCGGCGATATTGGCATATTCGGAGGCGAGACGCACCGGGCCTGCTCCTTGGCCACGCCAGAAGGCGATGGCTTCGTCGAGGCTGCCGGCGGGCGTGTCTTCGCCAGCCACCGCAGCAACGGTGTAGCGCCCGACGCGGAGGTCGACGACCTCCTCGACAGGGCTTTCCGGGAAGCGGTAGCGGTGGTCGAGGAGCCAGTCGCGGCCGGTGATGGCAAGGTCGAAATGACCAACCGCGACCTGTTGCGGCATGTCCTGGGGACGGATGACCTTCAGCGCTAGCCCGGCAAGCTCTGCCCGGGGCCGAGCGACGGCCGTCTCGTCTCCGTATCCCGATACCGCTAGACCTGCCGATTCAAGGGCGGCGACGGCGTGCTTCTGCTGGTGGCCGTCGGGTAGGGCGAGTCGCACGGCGCCATCGCGCTCAAGCGACGGGGTGTCGGAGACGCGCGCGCGTTCGGCCGGCCGAACCAGGGGCAAGGAGAGGGCCGGGCGTCCATTGCTCCCCGGCGCGAGCGCGCGGAGCGGCTCTAGAACTGCGCGCATGTCCTTCGTCGCAAGGCTCTCGCGGTTCGCGATCAGCCAGGCGGAGCTGTCGAAGAGGCGGTGCAGCGGCAGAAGGCCGTGCGCCCTTAGCTCAGCGTCATCTTGCGCCGTGACGATGGCGAGATCGGCATCTTCCGGCGGGTAGGCGGCGGCCGCGCCCCAGACCGGAAAGACGCGGTAGGTCGCCAGGCGCAAGCCCATGGCGAACGCCTCCGCCAGGTTCGCGTACTCGCTGACGATGCGCAGACCCGGCCGTGCGGCCCATCGTTCCAGGGAGTCGCTGTCTGCCGCAGTTGCAGCGGCGACGTACAGCGAACGCCGACCGAAGCCGAGGTCGCACAGGGGGACAAGGGCGTCGGTTGGATAGCGCTGCGTCAGGTCCTCCAGCCAATCGAGGCCGCAGATGCCGAGGTCATAGTTGCCGAGCACGACTTGAATGGGGATGTCTCTCTCGCGGAAGACCCGCAGTTGGACGGCGCCGTTCTCCTGCTCGACGCGCATGGCGTAGGAGCGGGAGCCACGGGAGTACTCGTCGGCATTGAAGCCGGCGCGATGCAGAAGGTCGCCGGCCGGCTCGCGCAGATCGCCGGTTGGGAGAGCGAGCCTAATCATCGCCGGCCTCCTTAGAGGCGGATAGGGCATCTTCCAGCGTCGAGCAGTTCGTTGTCTTGCCGCTCCGCCGGTCGAGGAGAACATACGCCAGACGCTCCTCCGGAAAGCCGACCGTCAGCTCCCAACGATACTCCGCGCTCTCGCCGGAGGCGGGCGCCATCGAAGCGGGGCGTCCGGTCGAGCGAAGGCGTTCGGTTGCGGCGAAGGCGCCGGCGAGGGCAGCGGGGCGCGCGCTGGCGGCCTTCACAAGCCAGGCGTTCTCAAGAGTCTGAGGGGAGGACGCCGGGGGAAGGTGCGATACGACCTCTTGCATCGACAGGGCGAAACCGGATGCGGGCACGCTGTCGCCGCCGACCAGGGCGATAAGGCCATCGTAGCGGCCGCCACCGCCGAGGCGGTTGCCAGCAGCCCGGAACTCGAACACGGGGCCGGTGTAGTACTCGAAGTTGCGCACGAGCGCCGGCTTTATCTCGTGCGGGCAATCGAGCCGGTCAAGCGTCTCGCTCACGGCGACCAACTCATCGAGCGGCGCGCCAATCGTAGGGATCGCCGGCACAAAAGCGTTTCGCAAGTTGGCTAGGTACTCCGCGGCGCCACCCCTGGCGTCGAGAAGGAGGCGGAGGGGCGCTTTCAGGTCGGGAAGCCGCGCCTCGATCTCACCCAGGACGGACAAATCGCCGTCCAGGAGGCGGTCGTAGGAGGCGACTTGCTCGGCAGGCGCGAGGCCGGTCCGGGCCAGGACGGCACGGATAAGCCCCGCGTGCGCGAGGCCGACCTCAACGGGGCCCAGGCCGAGAGCCTGAAGCACAGCTCTCGCCAGCAGGACAAGCTCGACGTCGCCGGCGGGCGCGGGGTTGCCGATGAGCTCGACGCCGCACTGCCAGTCCTCGCGCGAGTCGTCGCCGCTGGAGAAGCGGAAGACGTTCTGGACATAGAAGAAGCGCGCCGCGTCGCCGGGTCGCAGGTTCTCGACGTAGAGGCGAGCGGCCGGGATGGTGGCGTCTGGGCGGAGGACTACACGCTCGCCGCTCCAGCCGTCCCAATCGAGGAAAGAGTAGACGCGCCCGAGCATCTGCGGCGAGAGGGTGCCGGCGGCGGTGAACAGGTGCAGGTACTCGATGGTGGGGGTGCGAATCTCAGCGTATCCCCAGTCGCCGCAAACGCGCGCGAAGCCCTCTTCCGCGAACCGGTAGAGAGCCATCTCCTCCGGCAGAAGGTCTCGCATGCCGCGGCAACGCAATGGTTCGTCTCCATCGGTCATCAAATGCTCCGAGCGATCGCCGAAAGGCGGCGTGTCTGTCGATTGGGGGCTGCCCAACGGTAGTCTACAATAGCGCCTGTGCTCATTCAACCGAATCTACGGTCACCGTATCGGGACGTGTGTCTCAAGCGTATAATGGGGCGTAGAGGTATCCATGGGTCTGATGTCTGGGCTCTTGGCAGCGCGACGACCGGTCGCGATAGGGTTGCTTTCCATTTGGGCCGCCACCGTCGTCTCCTGCGGGAACCCTGTGCACAGCAGCGGCGCGGTCAATGTGCTGACGGCGAACGGCGAGATCAATCCGGTGATGGCCCGCTATATCAGTCGCGGGATCGCGAACGCGGAGGACGCCAACGCGGCCGCCGTCGTCATCCGTCTCGATACGCCGGGCGGCCTCGACAGCTCGATGCGAGACATCGTCAAGGATATCGAAGCCTCCACGGTACCCGTCATCGTCTACGTATCGCCCTCCGGCTCGCGGGCGGCATCTGCCGGCACGTTCATCACTCTCGCGGCGAACATCGCCGCCATGGCGCCGAACACCGCCATCGGGGCCGCTCATCCCGTCGATGCCACCGGCGGGGATATCACGGGCACGCTGGGCGACAAGGTGACAAACGACGCGGCGGCATACATCAGGGGGATCGCTGCGCTGCGGGGTCGCAACGCGGACTGGGCGGAGAGCGCCGTCCGCGAGAGCATCTCCAGCAACCAGGACGAGGCGCTGAGCCAGGGGGTTATCGATCTCGTGTCGCCGAGCCTGGACGACCTGCTGAGCCGCGTCGACGGGCGCTCTGTCAGCCTGACATCGGGCAGCGTGACGCTGCAGACGAAGGACGCGCCGGTGGTCGACAACGGGATGACGCTGTTCGAGCGATTCTTGTTCATCATCAGCGACCCCAACATCGCCTTCCTTCTGATCAGCCTGGGAACGCTGGGCATCTTTATCGAGTTGATTCATCCAGGCATCTTCTTCCCGG
>JBEKDP010000076.1:0-8192 GCA_050014295.1 Dehalococcoidia bacterium
GCTCGATCTCGCTGCCGTCGCAGGTGGAGGCGGAGAAGGCGGAGGCGGTGTTCGACGACGGCGTCCTGAAGCTGACGATACCCAAGGCCGCGGCGGCGAGGCCGAAAACGATCAAGGTGACGCCGCACGAGACGGTCGAAGGGAAGAAGTAAGACATCGACAGGGCCCACTCGAGGCCGGACCCAGAGCGGGCCCGGCCTCTTCGCGCCCGCTTGACAGACGCGCCCCGCGGCGACGAATGCTCGGACTCGTTGACCCTCATAAGGGGCGATGGCAAACTGGAAGACGGGTCGCACCGGCCCTTGTGAGGCAAAAGCATGTCCGAACTCCCCGACCGGCGCTCGCGTGCCCTGCGCCGCGCCTGGCCACTCGCCGTAGCCCTCGTTATTCTCGCCACTATCGGCACGGGGCTCTCCTGCACGACATACGGCCGAACGGCGGTGACCAGCGCTTTCTTTCTGCCCGACTTGATGGCGCCGCTCCCGGTCCGTCCCGTCACGTGGGCGACCGACCAGCCGGTCGTGGAGCACATCACGCTCAACTACGGTTCGTACCAGATGCCCGCCGACGTCTACCGGCCGGGCAGCGGCGGCCAGCACGGCGCGATGATCCTCTCGCCGGGCGCACCGCCCCTGGAGCCGGACGACTCGCGCCTCGTCAGGCTCGCCGGCGACGTCTCGCGGGCGGGCTTCGTGATGCTCGTCCCGTTCTCGCCGGACCTGGAGGACGAGATGATCTATCCGCGCGAGGTGGAGGCGCAGATCGCCGCCTTCGAGTACTTGAAGGCACAGCCCTACGTCGATGCGACGAAGATCGGCTACATCGGCGTCAGCGTCGGCTCGCCGCTCGCGCTGCTCGCCGCCGCCGACCCACGCATCAACGATGAGGTGGCGTTCGTCGTGTCCTTCGGCGGCTACTACGACACCTTCGACCTGCTTTCTGCCGTCACCACCGGCGTCATCTCCTACGGCGGTCACGAGGAAAGCTGGCAACCGAGCAGCCATACGGTGGAAGTGATGTTCAAGCAGATCATCAACCGGCTGGACGACGCGGGCGATAGGTACGTCCTCACCAACATCTTCATCGATGGGCAGCCGGAGGAGCCGGGCGACGTCGCCGGACTGACGCCGGAGGGCCGCGCCGCCTACGATCTGCTGACGAACCGCGACCCGGCACAGGTGCAGACGCTGCTGGACCGGCTGCCGCCGAAGCCGCTCCAAGCGTTGCAGGACCTCTCCCTCAAGGGACGCCTTCAGGGGCTGAAGGCGGAGACGTTCGTTCTTCATGACCGCACCGACCACTACATACCGTACGTCGAATCGCGTCGCCTGCGCGATGCGCTGGAGGGTCAGGTCAAGCTCCACTTCACGGAGGTCAACATCTTCGACCACGTGGAGCCAACGGCGAACCGGGCCGCGCGCACGCTCGTCGTCGACAGCACCAAGCTCTACTTTCACCTCTACCAGTTGCTCCTCCGCTTCACCTAAGCCGGCGCGCGGCGGCCTCTACGTCTTGACTACTACCTCGGGAATGCGGGACATTGTCAGAGGGAATTCGGCCGGTTCTGCTTTCCGGAATTGACCTACGGGGTATTATCTGCTACCTTCCCCAACGTTGCGGACTGCATTCTGATTCAGGGATTGATGACGATTGGGCAAATGGAATCTCCTCACCAATCATGGGCTTGTCCTGGCGCAGGTCGGGCAGCACCCTCACTCGACGCTGCGTGAGATTGCCCAGGCCGTGGGCATTACGGAGCGGGCGGCGCTCTCGATCCTGCGCGCGTTGGAGGAAGACGGGCTGATCAGCCGCGAGAAGCAGGGACGGCGCAATCGCTACTGGCTGCACTACGGCGCGATCCTGAGGCACCGACGGGAGGGCGGGCTAACCATACTGGAGCTGGCGAACGTCCTCGCGGACATTGCGCAGCGCGTATGACCGCAGGCGTCACGGGCCCGACGGCGGGTAGCGACTCCCAGCCGCCTCGCTGACCCTCCCCTCTTGCACTTCCGATGGAAGTTCGTTAAGAATAGAGTGTTAGCACTCTCCCTCGACGAGTGCTAATGTCTGCCTGGAAGCAAATCCAAATCATCATCACAAGGAGCAGCGTATGGCAAAGCAACTCCTATTCGATCAGGAGGCCCGTCAAGCCCTCAAGAACGGCATCGATGCCCTCGCCGACGCCGTGAAGATCACGCTCGGCCCCAAGGGACGCAACGTCGTCCTCGACAAGAAGTTCGGGGCGCCCTCCATCACGAACGACGGCGTGACCATCGCCAAGGACATCGAACTGGACGAGCCGTTCGAGAACATCGGCGCCCAACTGGCCAAGGAGGTCGCGTCCAAGACCAACGACATCGCCGGCGATGGCACAACTACCGCTACCGTGCTCGCGCAGGCGATCGTCCAGGAGGGGATGAAGAACGTGGCCGCCGGCGCCAACCCCATGGCCCTCAAGCGGGGCCTCGAGGCCGCCGCCCAGACCATTGTCGACACGCTGAAGAGCCACGCCACTCCCGTCACCACCCGCGAGCAGATGGCGCAGGTCGCCTCCATCTCGGCGAATAACGACGAGGCGATCGGCACGCTCATCGGCGAGGTGATGTAGAAGGTGGGCAAGGACGGCGTCATCACCGTCGAGGAATCGAAGGGCATCGCTACTGAGGTGGAGTATGTCGAGGGCATGGCTTTCGACCGCGGCTACATCAGCCCCTACTTCGTCACTAACCCGGAGAAGATGGAGGCGGAGATAGAGGACGCCTACATCCTGCTTACCGACAAGAAGATCTCCGCCGTCGCCGACATCCTGCCGATGCTGGAGAAGCTGCTCCAGGTCAGCAAGAACCTGCTGATCATCTGCGAGGACTGCGACGGCGAGGCGCTGGCGACGCTGGCCGTAAACAAGCTGCGCGGCACGATCAACGTCGTTGCCGTCAAGGCGCCCGGCTTCGGCGACCGGCGCAAGGAGAACCTCGGCGACCTCGCCGCCCTCACCGGCGCCGAGGTCATCAGCGAGGAGCTGGGCCGCAAGCTGGAGTCGGTGGGGCTCGAAGACCTCGGACACGCCCGCCGCGTGGTCATCGCCAAGGAAGAGACGACAATCATCGAGGGTAAGGGGCCGCCCGAGGCCGTGCAGGGGCGCGTCGCTCAGATAAAGGCGGCGCTCGAAACGACGACCTCCGACTGGGACCGCGAGAAGCTCCAGGAGCGCCTGGGCAAGCTCGCCGGCAGCGTCGCCGTCATCAAGGTCGGCGCCGCCACGGAGGTCGAGCTAAAAGAGAAGAAGCACCGCGTCGAGGACGCACTCTCGGCGACACGGGCGGCGGTGGAGGAGGGCATCGTCCTGGGCGGCGGTGTCGCTTTCATCAACGCCCTGCCCGCGCTGGACAAGCTGAAGCTTGAGGGCGACGAGAAGACCGGCGTCAACATCCTGCGGAGAGCGCTGGAGGAGCCGCTGCGTCGCATCGCCATCAACGCCGGCAAGGACGGCTCGGTGATGGTGCAGAACGTCAAGGAGCTGAAGAAGGGTCACGGCTACGACGCGGCGAAGGACGACTTCGGCGACATGGAGAAGAAGGGGATCATCGACCCGCTGAAGGTGACGCGGGCCGCCCTGGAGAATGCGATCAGCATCGCCGGCATGGTGCTGACGACTAACTGCCTCGTGACGGACATCCCGGAGAAGTCGCCGGCGATGGGGATGCCGCCGCAGCCACCGATGTACTAGCGCCAGCGAGTTCTGGTGAAGATACGTTAGGGCCGGGCTTAAGAACCCGGCCCTACTGTTGCGCCTGAGAGAGCGGGACTATGCCCGACTCGCGTCCGGAGCCCTTTCCTGGCGTCCGTCGCTTACTCCGAAATCGCCGGGCACCAGGAAAGCAAGGAGGCCGACGACAGGAAGCAGCAGAACAAGAAACCATGACGGAACGAGGGTGATTCCGGCCACAAGGCTCCAACCACCGAGCCGGAGGAACCTTGGCCCGCTTGATGGCGTGGTTTGGCGCCACAGCAGCCCGGCTATAAGCATTATCCCGCCGACACTAAGAAAGCCGACGATTACCGGCGGGCCCTGTTCCGTGCTCACCGACAACAGCAGGGCCAGCATCGCAAACAGAACCGGCAGCAGAGCCATCGTTGAGGCGGTGAGCCTCCAAGCGCCCAGATCGCCGGCTCTCGACGCGGGCCTGCGCGCCCGAACCAGGGCCCAGACCGTGAAAACTACGTAGGGTACATAGACCGTCGGAAACATCTATCTCATCTTCTGGTAGCAGAATCTTTTGTATACTATTCCTTGACGATTGCCCTGTCAAGGCTGTTACATCTACTCATGAAAAACCATTCCGGCCGGAATAAGCGACGGGCTTGGCGTCAGCGCTCCCACTTGTACCACTCCGGTCTTCACGCTAATCTGTCGGCGTGACCGCAGAAGAAGCCGCACCCCTCTTCGGGGGCATCGACCTGGGCGCCACCAAGATCCTCTCCCTCGTCGTCTCGCGCACGGGGTCGCTGCTTGCCGAGGACATCCGCCCCAGCCTCGGCGCTGAGGGGCGGGACGCCGTCATCGGCCGCATGGTCGCCTCCCTGCGCGAGTGCCTGGCAACGGTAGGCGTCGACGGGCGGCAGTTGGCGGCGATAGGCGTCTCCGCGCCCGGGCCGGTCGATGACGCGGCAGGGGTCACGAATCCGCCCAATCTGCCCGGCTGGCACGACGTCCCCCTCGCCTCGCTGATCGGGTCGCAGTTGAACGCCCGCTGCACGCTGGAGAACGACGCGAACGCCGCCGCCTTCGCCGAGCACCGCTGGGGCGCCGGCAGGGGCTCGCGGCACATGTTATTCCTCACCGTCAGCAGCGGTGTCGGCGGCGGGATCATCATCGACGGCGCGATCTACCGGGGGGTGTCGGGCGCCGCCGGCGAGATGGGACACGTGACTATCCACGAGAACGGACGTCGCTGCCCCTGCGGCCGCCGCGGCTGCCTGGAAGCGTACAGCTCGGGCCTGGCCATCGCGAAACAGGGGTACCGCATCGGCCGGAGAGCGTCGGGGGCCTTGCACGCCCGGCGGGCGGCCGCTGAGCCTCTAACCGCCAAAGCCATTTACGAGCTGGCGACCGCAGGGGACGAGACGGCCCGCAGGCTGATCGCGGACGCCGGGCGCCACCTGGGCACCGGGCTCGCCAGTCTGATCAACATCTTCGACCCGGAGCTGATCGTCCTCGGCGGCAGTTTGACGAAAATGGGCGACCTCTACCTGGGGCCGGCGCAGGCGACTGTCCAGCGCGAGTGCTCGGCGCAGGCCCGGCGCGACGTGCGCATCGTCATCGGCGAGCTGGGGGACCGGGCGCCGGCCCTCGGCGTCGCGACGCTTGCCCTGGAGACCGCGACGCAGACATCGACGCTATAGAGCCGTCTCCGGCTAGAAAGAGGAACGACGTGCCCCCTCGACGCAGGACAGCGACGAACGCCTTGCTGGACCGCCTGGACAAGGAGACGGAGGTGTTCAGCCGCGACCTCACGCGAGAGTACTACCTCAACGGCGCCGGCCTCAAGGAGGAGCTTTCCCTCGCGCCCATCTTCGACCAGCATGCGCAGCTCTTCGCCGAAGAGACCGTCGCCGCCATCCGGAGAGCAGATAGCGAGGACCCTCGCTTTTCGCCGTTGCGCGCCTTCGTCATCGAGGGCTATCTGGAGAACGCCGCGAAGGGACTGAGCGAGACGCTCGCCGCCCGCGAGACGGCCGATACGACGACCTGGCAGGAGCGCGAAGTCCCGTATCGCACGCTTCCGGTCCTGACCGCCAACGAGCCGGACGCGGAACGGCGTCACGAGATCGATGCCCTGCGCATCGGCCTCACGGCGGCGCAGAACAGCCTGCGCGAGGAGCGATGGGACATCGTGCAAGCCACGGCGCGAAAGCTGGGCTATCCCCACTACGTTGCCCTCTGCGACGACGTCGGCCGGCTGGGGCTGGAGCGACTGCGCGAGCAGGTGACGTCGTTCCTCTGGCGCAGCGACGGGCGTTACCGTTCCCTGCTCTGGCGCTATCTGGACGGCATCGGCGTGGCGCCGGCGTCGGCGGAACGCAGCGACCTCGCGTACCTCTTCCGCTCGCCGCAATTCGACTCCCAATTCCCGGCCGAGCGCCTGCTGCCCTCGCTCACGGACACGCTGCGGGGGCTCGGAATCGACCTCGACGCCCAAAGAAGCGTACGGCTGGACACGGAGGCGCGGCCGCTCAAGTCGCCGCGGGCTTTCTGCGCCGCAATCGACATTCCCGATGAAGTCATGCTCGTCATCAACCCGCACGGCGGTCAGGACGACTATAGCGCCCTTCTCCATGAGGCGGGGCACGCCGAGCACTTCGCGCACGCCGACCGGCGGTTGCCGTTCGCGCTGCGCGGCCTCGGCGACAACTCCGTTACCGAGGGCTATGCGTTCATCCTAGAGCATCTGATGCAGAACCCGGCGTGGCTGGAGCGCTATCTCGGCTGGAGCGACAGCGGCGAGTTCGTCGCCTTCAAGCAGTTCCACAAGCTGTACATATGGCGTCGCTACTGCGTCAAGCTGATCTACGAGCTGGAGCTGCACACGGCGGACAACCCGCGCTCGAAGGCGAAGCGCTACTGCGACCTGCTGACTTCTTCCCTGGGCGTGCGCTACAACCCGGCGGACTACCTCTTCGACGTGGACGACGGCTTCTACTGCGCGCGCTATCTCCGCGCCTGGATGTTCGAGGCGCAGTTGCGACGGCACCTGCAGGGCGAGTTCGGGCAGGAGTGGTTTCTCAGGCGGGAAGCCGGCGCGCGCCTCATCGATCTGTGGTCGCTGGGGCAGAGCTTGCCGGTCGAGGAGTTCGCGCGGAAGGCCGGCTACGCCGGGCTTGAGCTCACCCCTCTGGAACAAGAGCTGACCGCGTGAAAACTCTAACAATGTGTTGACCAATAACGCGGTCGTTCATTATGCTGACGATACGTGTGGTAACCATAATGCTCTACCAAAGAGGAAGGGAGTTACATCCATGAGAGAAGCGGTAATCATCGACGGCGTGCGGACGCCGTTCGGCAGGGCGGGCCGGCGAGGCGTATTCAAGGGCATCACCCACAGCGAGTTGATGGTGCCATTGATCTCGCACATGCTGAAGCGCAACAACCTCGACCCGAAGGACATCGAAGAGTTCCACGTCGGCTCGGCCGGGCTGGTGACGCCGATGAGCAAGTGCCGGCAATACCTGTTTGAGGCCGGCTTCGGCGACAACATCTGGGGTTCCGACGTCAACACGCAGTGCGCCAGCGGCCTGCACACGACGGTCGAGTCGTGCGAGAGGGTGATGGCCGGCTCCGCCGATATCATCCTGGCCGGCGGCATCGAGACGATGGGCCGCCCCGGCGTCGTCAGCGCCGAGGAGATGGCGGGAATGAAGGGCGGCGGGCTGATGGCTCAGCTCCTGCCTCCGAAGTCGGACACGCCTTACCCGCCGGACTGGAAAGACGCGGAGCTTCTGGCCCCCTGGTATACGGTCAAGAACGCCCAGATCTTCAACATGCTCTGGACAGCCGAGAACCTGCACGCCCGCTACAACGTCACCCGTAAGGAAGCGGACGAGTGGGCGCTGCGCAGCCAGCAGTTGGCCGTCGCCTCACAGGATGCCGGCAGGTTCGACGACGAGATCCTGCCGATCACGATCAACTACAAGGACGGCACCAACGAGACTATTGCCAAGGACCAGGGCCCGCGCCGGGAGACCAACCTGGAGGCCTTGAGCCAGCTCCGTGGGGCCTTGAAGGAAGACGGCGTGGTGACGGCCGGCAACTCCTGCCCCCAGAACGACGGCGCTACTCTCTGCCTGGTCACGACGAAGGAGATCGCCAAGCAGCGCGGCTGGAAGCCGATGCTGACCTTCCGCGCCTCCGCCGCCGTCGGCGTTGACCCGGACGTCATGGGGATCGGGCCGCGCTGGGCGACTGAGAAGCTGCTCAAGCGCACCGGCATGAAGCTGGAAGACTTCGACGTGATGGAGATCAACGAGGCGTTCGCCTGTGTCGTCAACTACATGATCAACGAGTTCAAGATGCCCGACAAGATGGTCGAGAAGATCAACCCCTGGGGCGGCGCCATCGCCATCGGCCACCCGCTCGGTGGGACGGGCCCGCGCTTGATCATGACCTCCGGTCGCCAGCTCGCCGCCAACGGCGG
>JBEKDP010000077.1:0-8123 GCA_050014295.1 Dehalococcoidia bacterium
TTGGCGGCCGCGTAGTTGGTCTGACCGGGGTTCCCTAGGCCGGACGTGGACGACGTGTTGACGATAACGCCGCCCTTGCGCTCCTGGCGGAAGTAGACGCAGGCGGGCCTGGTGACGTTGAAGTGGCCCCGCAGGTGGACGGCGATGACGGCGTCCCAGTCCTCCGGCGCCATGTTGAAGATCATGCGGTCGCGGAGGATGCCGGCGTTATTGACGACGATGTCCAGCCGGCCCCAGGTGTCGAGAGCGAGCTTTACCAGCTTCTCTCCGGTTTCCGTCTCGACGATGTTGTCGTAGTTGGCAACGGCCTGGCTGCCCATCGCCTTGATCTCCTGCACGACTTGCTCCGCAGGAGTGCCTTCCGCGCCGCTACCGTCGAGGCTAGCGCCCACATCGTTGATGAGCACGTAGGCGCCTTCGGATGCCAGGGCCAGCGCCTCGCCACGGCCGATCCCCCGGCCGGCGCCCGTTACGATCGCTACCCTACCCTTCAGTCTGTCACCCATTTCTATCCTCCTCTATTTGGGTTTGTTAATTCCGTCACGCAAGCTGGTTTATAACCGATAGCCCGTTTCGACGCAAGAGGCGCCCAATCTCTCACTTCTTGTGGTATCGGGCCGCGGCCTCCCTTGGCGAAGCATATTGAGGCCCGCGTGGGGCGTGACAACTCGTCGTAGGTTTGATAGTCTAGATGAAAGCAGCCAGATCACTAATGCGCAGGCCGAACAAAGGGAGGTAACCCGTGCGACTCTTCTCTTCGCCTCGAATAGCGGTCGTGGAGTTGTATGGGGTGTTGGGCTCCCCCAAGAACACGGCGGAGTACGTGCGGATCCTGGAGTCTCTCCGCCAGAACAACGCCATCCGGGCGGTGGTCCTCGATATCGATTCGCCGGGGGGCTCTGTCGCCGCGTCCGACTATCTCCACCGCTCGGTCGCGAAGCTGGCCGCCAAGAAGCCGGTCGTCGCGTTTATTCGCAGCACGGGGGCATCGGGTGGGTACATGGTGAGTTGCGCCGCCACGAAGGTCATAGCGCTGCCCACGGCCATAGTCGGGTCAATCGGAGCTATCTCTATTCGCCCCCTTCTCTACGAGCTCCTGGCCAAGATCGGCATCCGGATGCTCGTTACCAAGAGCGGGCGCCTCAAGGATATGTGGTCGACCTTCCGCGAGCCGACCGAGGAGGAGAGCGAGAAGGAACAGGCTTTGCTTGACGAGTTCTACGAGCGCTTCCTGGAAACGGTCGCCACGGGCCGGCGGCTGCCTATGGAGAAGGTGCGCGCCCTGGCAACGGGGGAGGTCTTCTCGGCGTCACGGGCGCACGGGCTGGGCCTCGTCGACGAGCTGGGTGACCTGGACTCGGCGATCGATGCGGCGGCCGAGCTCGGCAAGGTGCCGCGGCGTGTGCGCTACGTGCGACCGCGGCGGGGCCTGCGATCGCTGATGATGTCCCGCTTCGCGGCGTCGCTGGTCGACGAGTTTGGCGTGAGGTTAGAGCGGAGCCTCCGCCGGCGCATCGAGTACCGTCAGCCGCGCTAGCCGGTCGTCGCTCCAGCACGCTTGCGGTCCGGACGGCTAATACTCTTCTAACGGAAATCCAGCAGGAATTTAACGCAAGAGCCGCGATTATATTATCAGGCCCTTAGAGAAGCCATCCAAAACGGAGTAAGGAGGGTTAGCCCCCAATGAAAGTCAAGAACGGCGTAAAGGCACTTGTCTTGAGCTTGGTCATCTTTGCAGCAGCTCTTTTCGGAACTATGGCGGTGGCTTGCAGCTCAGGCAATTCTGACGCCCAGCAGACACAGCCAACGGCAGCGGAGTCGGCGACGGCCGCGCCGAAGGCAACCACAGCCGCATCCGGCGACGAGGGCTCGATTCCCGACCTATACGACAAGGTGAGGCCGTCGGTGGTAAGGATCACTAGTACCACCGTCACCCGAACGACGTTCGGTACCACGCAAGGCCAGGCCTTGGGCTCCGGCGTGATTCTGGACAAGGACGGGAACATTCTGACGAACTACCACGTTATCCAGAATGCGCAGCAGCTCCAGGTCACGCTTGTTGACGAGACGACCGCCGACGCTCAGGTGGTCGGCACTGACCCGGCCAGCGATCTGGCGGTAATCAAAGCCGACTTCTCCGGCGTCGACCTGACGCCCGCTACCCTCGCTGATTCCAGCCAGATCCGGGTTGGCGAGTCGGTCATCGCTATCGGCAACCCGTTTGGCTTGGATGGCACGGTGACCGAGGGTATCGTGAGCGGCCTGGACCGTACGCTTGCCGAGCAGCAAAATCGCCCGCTGCGGGAGCTAGTCCAGACCGACGCGGCGATCAACCCCGGCAACTCCGGCGGGCCGCTGGTCGACCTCAGTGGTGAAGTGATCGGCATCGATACGGCAATCGAAAACCCCAGCGGCACGGACACGTTCGTCGGCGTCGGCTACGCTATCCCGATCAACGCGGCGAAGCAGTCCCTGCCGGACATGCTGGCCGGCAAGACAGTCGTGCACGCGCGTCTGGGACTCTCCGGCCAGACGCTGACGCCGAGCCTGGCGAAGCAGTTGAATCTATCGGTGACGCAGGGGGTCTACGTTGTACAGGTTGACGCGAGCGGCCCCGCTGCTGCCGCCGGTGTCAATGGCGCTGAGGCAGCCGGACAGAACACGCTAACCACGCCGCCGGGGGGTGACGTGATCACGGGGGTCGACAGCGAGAGCACGCCGACGTTTGACGGGATGGCAGACTACATAAACAGCAAGCAGCCGGGTGACACCGTTACTCTGCACATAGTGCGAGGCGGAAATAACCAGGATATCAGCGTCCAGTTAGCGGAATGGCCCAACCCATAAAGGGGCATCCCTGCTCCTGGCTGTTCAGGTAACGACAAGGCGGTGGACCCGAAGTCCACCGCCTTTCTATGCCCGCGGATCCGCTGCGAGCGGCGCGCCGCCAACTCGACCCCAAGGTCGTGGAAGCGCTTCTGGGGGCCGTCGAGGACAGGCACCGGCGGGACGTTGAGGCGGCTTAGAGATCGATCCCCACTATCGCTTTGACGTTTTCGTGGTAGGGGTGCTTCACTTCTTGCATCTCGGTAACGAGGTCAGCGAAATCGATTAGGGCTTCGGGGGCATCGCGTCCCGTGATGACGACGTGGACGTTGGGCGGACGGCTTCGCAGGGTATCGAGCACCTCCTCCAAGGGAAGCCAGCCGTAGGCCAGAGGATAGGTTATCTCGTCCAGGATGACGACGTCATAGGAACCGGAAGCTAGCTTCTCTTGGCAGAGCTTCCAGCACTCAACGGCGAGGGCCTTGTCGTTCTCCAGGTCCTGGGAGAGCCACGTGAAGCCGGCACCCATGGGAATGATCTCCACCCCCATCCGGCGGGCTGCCCGGTGCTCGCCGAAGTTGCTGCCGGCGGCCTTGATGAACGACAGCATGACGACCCGCAGCCCTCGTCCCCATGCCCGCAGGAGAATGCCCAGCGCGGCAGTCGTCTTGCCTTTGCCGTCGCCGGTAAAGACGATGACGATGGACGAGTTGCCCGCGGATTCTTCTGCCATTTCGTCCCCGCCTCTTGCACCGTGATCGGCCTCGCCTGCGCTGATTCTACCAGGCGCTGGGATGGGACGCGAGCAGATGCTTGTCAATGAGACGGCCTTGCAAAATCGGGAAAGAGATCATATACTAGCGGGTTGACGCGGCTCTTTCAGTTTGCTATACTTTTGTTTGCGGCTAGACAGAAAAGCCCCCTTAGACCACTGATTTCCCCACAAAAGGATCAATGGTAGCATCCGTCTTTTGACCACAAGAGACTGCGGACTCTAAACCTCTTGAGGAGGAGATTACTATGACGATCTCCAGAGACATGGTCCGTGCAGGTGATGGTGCGCCCCGCGTTGAGAAATCCTATGCCCGCATCGCCCACGTGCTGGATATGCCGAATCTCGTCCAGGTGCAATTGGACTCATTCCGGTGGTTCCAGAAAGAGGGCCTCCGGGAGCTCCTCGACGAGATCTCACCTGTGCAGGACTTCACCGGAACGCGCATGGAGCTGAGGTTCGGCGACTACGAGTTCGGCGAACCCAAATACTCGGAGCAGGAGTGTCGTGAACGCGACGTGACCTACGCCGCGCCGCTGCGCGTGTGGGTCGCCCTGACGGTCAAGGAGACCGGCGAGGTAAAAGAACAGCTCCTGTTCATGGGCGACTTTCCGCTCATGACGGGCGAAGGGACGTTCATTATCAACGGCGCGGAGCGTGTCGTTGTCTCACAGCTCGTTCGCTCGCCGGGTGTCTACTTCACTCTGGAGAGTGACCCGACCAGCGGTCGTGATCTGTGCTCCGCCAAGCTGATCCCGAATCGGGGTGCCTGGCTGGAGTTCGAGATCAGCAACAAGGACATCGTGTCCGTCAAGGTGGACCGAAAGCGCAAGATACCGATCACGACTCTCCTGAGGGCGATCTATGGCGAAGAGAAGGCGGCTGACGAGACGGCGCTGGGGACGGCTGAGCAGATCCTGGCGATGTTCGAGGACATCGACGTCAACCCAGACCACCAGTACATCCGCTCCACGCTGGACCGCGAATCTGCCCAGAACAAGCAAGAAGCCCTGCTTGACTTCTATCGCCGCTTGCGGCCGGGAGATCCGCCGACGCTGGAAAACGCCCGCGGCCTTGTCAACTCCCTCTTCTTCAACCCCCGTCGCTACGACCTGGGGAGGGTAGGGCGCTACAAGGTCGACAAGCGTCTCGGCTCGGAGGTCGGGCAAAAGACGCGGACCCTCGTGCCGGAGGACCTGCGCGCGATCGTCGCGGAGATGGTTCGCATGACGAACGGCCAGGGCCACTCCGATGACATCGACCACCTCGGCAACCGGCGTGTCCGGGCCGTTGGCGAGCTCATTCAGAACCAGTTTCGCATCGGCCTTCTCCGCATGGAGCGGGTGGTGCGCGAGCGGATGACGATCACTGACCCCGACCAGGCGACGCCGAGCGCGCTGATCAACATCCGACCCGTTGTGGCGGCCATGAAGGAGTTCTTCGGCGGATCGCAGCTCTCCCAGTTCATGGACCAGACGAATCCCCTGGCTGAGCTGACACACAAGCGTCGTCTCTCGGCATTGGGCCCCGGCGGCCTTTCGCGTGACCGGGCCGGCTTTGACGTGCGCGACGTTCACCACAGCCATTACGGCCGAATTTGCCCGATTGAGACGCCTGAAGGGCCGAACATTGGTCTCATCGGCAGCCTGGCGACCTACGCCGTCATCAACGAATTCGGCTTCATTGAGACGCCTTACCGCAAAGTCGTGAAGGCGCTCGCGGCCGATTCGACGGAAATCGTGGGCAAGACCCTGAGAGAGCCGGCGACCGACAAGAAGGGCAAGGTGTTCGCGGAGAAGGGTGAGACGGTCACGCGCGAGCTTGCTAAGAAGCTCGCGTCGCAAGGCTCTCAGGACATTCCCATACGGCCGTACGTCTCCAACGAGATTGCCTACCTCTCCGCCGATGAAGAGGAGAAGTACGTTATCGCGCAGGCAAATGCGATCTTGGATGAAGCGAACCATTTCGTGGAGGAAAGGGTGGAGGTGCGCATCGGCGAGCGCTTCCACATGGAGGTCCCCGAGCACCTGGACTTCATGGACGTGTCGCCCAAGCAGATCCTGAGCGTCGCCACCTCCTTGATACCGTTCCTCGAGCACGATGACGCGCCCCGCGCTCTGATGGGGTCCAACATGCAGCGCCAGGCAGTGCCGCTGCTCTGCCCGGAGGCGCCTTTGGTGGCAACCGGCATGGAGGGTCAGACGGCGCAGGACTCAGGACAAGTGATCTGCGCGGAGGGCGACGGCGTCGTTTCCAGCGTTGCCGCGAAGGAGATCCGGGTCGCTTATGACGGCGGTGAGGAGAAGTCCTATCAGCTCCTCAAGTTCGTGCGCTCGAACCAGGGCACCTGCATCAGCCAGCGGCCGATCGTGGAAAAAGGGCAGCACGTCGTCGGTGGCCAGCCGATAGCCGACAGCTCGTCGACGGACGAGGGAGAACTGGCGCTAGGACAAAGCGTGCTGTGCGCCTTCATGAGCTGGGAAGGCTACAATTTTGAGGACGCGATCGTCATTTCCGAGCGCGTTGTTCTGGACGACAAGTTCACCTCCATCCACATCGAGAAACACGAGACCGAGGCCCGCGACACCAAGTTGGGTCCGGAGGAGATTACGCGCGACATTCCCAACGTGGGCGAAGAAAGCCTGCGCAACCTGGATGAGGAGGGCATCATCTCCGTCGGCGCCGAGGTCGACCCCGGCGACATCCTCGTCGGCAAGATCACGCCGAAAGGTGAGACGGAGCTGACCGCCGAGGAGAAGCTGCTCCGCGCCATCTTCGGTGACAAGGCCCGCGATGTGAAGGACACGTCTCTGCGTGTGCCCCATGGTGAGAAGGGCAAGGTCATCGACGTCAAGGTCTTCTCGCGTGAGGACCACGATGAGTTGCCGGCCGGCGTCAGCCGGCTCGTCCGCGTGGCCGTGGCCCAGCGGCGCAAGATCATGGAGGGCGATAAGATGGCGGGCCGGCATGGCAACAAGGGCGTCATCGCCCGTATTTTGCCGGTGGAGGACATGCCCTACTTGGCCGACGGCACGCCCATCGATATCATTCTCAACCCGGTAGGCGTCCCCAGCCGAATGAACGTGGGACAGGTACTGGAGACGCACTTGGGCTGGGCAGCGCAGACACTCGGGTTCCGCGCCGTCTCGCCGGTCTTCGACGGCGCCAACGACAAGAGAATCGAGGACGCGCTGGGTCGAGCCTGGCTTGCCGTCAGTGCGGGCGCCGTCCGCGCCGAGTCCGAGCAGCGCGGCGATGGAAGCCCGTTCGGGACGAAGGTCGACGTCGAGAAGCTGGAGGCTTGGCTTGCCGAGCGTGGCTACGTAGCGCGCGACGTCATGGATGACGAGCAGGTGGGCCCCGCGAAACGGGCCTGTCTGGAGTTGTGGCTTGAGGAGCTGGACCAGAAGAACGTGCGCGGGCTGCAGATGGAGGCGCTGGTGCAGAAGGCAGAAGCCACCTTCCGAGAGAAGGCGGTGGCTCCCCCGATATTCGGGATGCAGACTCTCTACGACGGGCGCACAGGTGAGGCCTTCAACCAGCCGGTGACTGTCGGCTACATCTACATGATGAAGCTTGTCCACCTGGTCGAGGACAAGATCCACGCCCGGTCCACGGGTCCCTATTCCCTGATTACGCAGCAGCCGCTGGGCGGCAAGGCCCAGTTCGGCGGCCAGCGCTTCGGGGAGATGGAGGTGTGGGCGCTGGAGGCTTACGGCGCCGCCCACGTCTTGCAGGAGATGCTCACCGTGAAGAGTGACGACGTGGTGGGCCGCGTGAAGACCTACGAGTCGATCGTGAAGGGCGATAACGTGCTGGAGCCGGGTGTGCCGGAATCCTTCAAAGTGCTGGTAAAGGAGCTGCAGAGCCTGGGGCTCTCAGTAGAGGTATTGAACGAGGACGAGGAGCGAGTAACCTTCGTAGAGGAATCGACGGAGGTGCCCGAGCTGGGCATCAACCTCCAAGGATTCGAAGGGGAGGACTTGTTAAGTGCTGGAAGTTAACGATTTCAATGCTGTGCGTATCGCGCTTGCTTCACCGGAGCAGATCCGGTCATGGTCCTATGGCGAGGTCCTGAAGCCGGAGACGATCAACTACCGGACGCTGAAACCGGAGAAGGACGGTCTCTTCTGCGAGAAGATTTTCGGCCCTACCAAGGACTTCGAGTGCTACTGCGGAAAATACAAGCGCGTCCGCTATAAAGGCATTATCTGCGATAAGTGCGGCGTTGAGGTGGCCCGCAGCAAGGTGCGACGGGAGCGCATGGGTCACATCGAGTTGGCCTCCCCGGTGAGCCACATCTGGTTTGTGAAAGGCACGCCGAGCCGTTTGGGCCTGTTGCTCGATATTTCGCCGCGCAGCCTCGAGCGTGTCCTCTATTTCGCCCAACACATCATCACCCGTGTGGACGAGGAAGAGAAGGGGCGAGCCCTGGAGCGCCTGCACGAGGAGATGGAACACGAGTCGGCGCAGCGCGAGAAGGAGTACTTCGAGCGCATCGTCGAGATTGAGCGAACGCGCGACG
>JBEKDP010000078.1:0-8118 GCA_050014295.1 Dehalococcoidia bacterium
CTGGTCTCTCCGGAAGTCGGCGGATGGCCGGAACGACCTCTCGATTGAGGGTCGAGGCTTCGGCGGCCTGCGTGAGAGCGCGGATGTCCTCGACGCCTGCAACTCGGGGACGACTATGCGGTTGCTCGCCGGCCTCCTCGCGGGTCGTCCGTTCCTCTCGGTGCTGACCGGCGACGAATCACTTCGTTCCCGACCGATGGAGCGCATCATTGTGCCCTTGCGGGAGATGGGCGCGCAGGTTTGGGCACGCGAGGGCGACACGCTGGCGCCGCTGGCGATACGCGGCGGGCATCTACGGGGCATCCGTCACGTTTCGACCGTAGCCAGCGCTCAGGTGAAGTCGGCGATTCTGTTGGCGGGCCTTCAAGCGGAAGGGGAGACCGTCATCGAGGAGCCGGTGCGCTCACGCGACCACAGCGAGCGCATGCTGCGCGCCATGGGAGCACAGCTCGAAGAAGCGGGTGGGGCGCTGTGCCTCACGCGGAGGGCCAATAGTCTGAAACCGCTGGGCATCCGCATTCCGGGCGACATGAGCGCCGCTGCCTTCTGGCTGGTGGCGGGAGCGTTGCATCCTGACGCGGAGATCTCCTTGCTCGGCGTCGGGCTCAACCCGACGCGGACGGGTCTGCTGGACGTGCTCCGGGAGATGGGCGCAAATGTGACCGTAGACAATGTGCACACGGAGGGCGGCGAGCCGGTCGGCGACCTTGTAGTCCGCTCCAGCAAGCTCAGAGGGATGACCGTCGAGGGGCCGCTGGCGGTCCGCTTGATCGACGAGGTGCCGGTGCTGGCGCTGGCCGCCGCACTAGCGAGAGGTCGCACGGTCGTTCGTGATATCGCCGAGCTGCGGGTCAAGGAATCAGACCGCATTAGCACGACGGTACAGGAGCTACGACGATTGGGCGCCCGCATACAGGCAGACGGCGATGCGCTCGTCATCGAGGGGACGGACAGGCTGAAGGGAGCGGCGTGCGATAGTCACGGCGATCATCGCTTGGCGATGACGCTGGCGGTGGCGGGCGCGGTCGCGGAAGGCAGCACGGCCATCGACGGCGCCGACGCGAGCGACGTCTCCTATCCCGGCTTCTGGCAACATCTCGAACAGCTCGGGGCCGGCGTGGAGTCCTCATGAGCCCGCTGCTGTTGGTCATTTCGGGGCCGTCGGGTGCCGGCAAAGATGCGGTGATCGCCCGCGTGCGGGAGGCGCTGCCTAAGGCGCACTTCGCGGTCACGGCGACGACGAGGCCGCCCCGCCCCGGCGAACGCGAGGGCGTCGATTATCACTTCGTCAGCGATGCGGAGTACGACGGCTTGCTTGCCGAGGACGGCTTCCTGGAGCACGCAGACGTCTACACGCATCGCTACGGCGTCCCGAAGGCGGGAGTGCGGGAAGCCTTGAGCCGCGGGCAGGATGTCATCGTCCGCGTCGACGTGCAGGGTGCGGCAACGATCAAGCGCCTCGTCCCGGGGGCGGTCCTCATCTTTCTCGCCCCGGGGTCGACGGAGGAGTTGGAGGAGCGGCTGCGCGCTCGCGCCACCGACGAGGGAGCGGAGCTGCGGGTGCGGATGGATACGGCCGCTCGCGAGATGGCCCTCCGGGCTACCTTTGATTACGTCGTCACGAACGCCGACGGGCAGCTAGACGACGCCGTGTCGCAAATCCTTGCCGTCGTCGCCGCCGAGAAGCGTCGGCGGCGGCGACCACTTCACATCTAGGATCGTCCCCTAGGCCCGGGCTCGGGCATCAAGAAAGTTCCCACAAAAAGGGCCTCACCAAGGTTGTCGAGTTCGCTTGTTTTTTAAAGAATGTTGGTGCTACAGTTCACAAGCTGGGTTCAGGCCGAATGCCGAGGTGATGAATGGGCGGTCTTCCGGCGGCCCTAAGGCTCGTGGGCATCGGCTGGTACGTAGCGATCTGTATCGCCCTTGGGGTTGGGGGCGGCGTTTGGCTGGATTCGCGGTTTGACACGAGTCCGGTGATCGCGCTGGCGGGGTTGTTCCTAGGTCTGTCCTTGGCTTTCTGGGGCGGCTACCGCATGTTGATGGACGTGATCTCAGCGATCGGGCCCAAGAAGAGGGACTAGGTGGGCAAGCTCAAGCTCTATCTGATTATCGCCGGGGTCCTAGTCATAACGCTGATCGGCTTCACCTCCTTGCGGTCGGCCAGGCCGATCGTCGAGTTGAAGGCCGAGAAGCTGGTGGACATCGGTCCCTTCCCTCTCACGAACACGATCCTAACCTCTTGGATCGTGATCATTCTGCTGATTGGCGTCACCTTCTTCGCGACGCGCAACATGAGCTTGGTCCCCAAGGGCCTGCAGAACTTCGTCGAGATGGTGATGGAGGCGCTCTACAACATGGTCGTGGGCACGGCCGGCGAGAAGCACGGCAGGCGCTTCTTCCCGGTGATAGCGACGATCTTCCTTTACGTCGTTGCCGCCAACTGGCTGGGGCTCCTCCCCGGTATGGCGACGATAGGCAAGGTCGACAAGGTAGAGGACAAGGGCGTTGTCTTCCAAAAGGTGGGAGGTCTGGATGTTGTTATGCCCGGCTTCCCGTCCTGGCCGCCGCATGAGCCGAGGAGCATTGCCCTTGAATTGCCCGCGAACTATACCCCTGTGCAGCAAGAGACCGCGCTTCAGGACGCGACGAAGGACCTGAGCAAGGACCAGAAGGCGGGTCTCCTCGTGCCGTTCTTCCGCAGCGTCAATACGGACCTCAATGCAACGCTGATGCTCGCCATAATGTCGGCGATATTCGTCGAGTTCTGGGGGATCAGCACGCAGGGCTTTTTCCGCTACGCCGGCAAGTTCTTCAACTTCAGAAACGGCCCAATCGGTTTCTTCGTCGGCATCTTAGAGTTCGTAGCTGAAGCAGCGCGACTCCTCAGTTTCACCTTCCGACTTTTTGGGAACATCTTCGCGGGGGAGATGCTGTTCCTAGTCATCCTCTTTTTGCTGCCGGTAGTAGCGCTCGACTTAGTTTACGGTATGGAGCTCTTCGTGGGGCTGATCCAGGCATTCATCTTCGCGATGCTAACCCTTGTCTTTGGTGTCGTCGCCGTGACCTCGCATGAGGATTCTGGCGGCGGCCATGGGAGCGAGCCGACGGTCCCGGCCTAGACGGCGACCGCGGGCCTCTCGCTCGACGGTGAGGTGCAAGAAGTAACTTAGGGAGGAGAAATGGACCTGCTCAATCTGTTTCCGCTGCTCGAGATTACCAACGGCGGCCTGAGGCTAATTGCCGCTGCCCTGGCGATCGGTTTCGGTGCACCAGCACCGGCCCTCGCCATCGGCATGCTCACCGGCAAGGCGATGGAGGCGCTCGGCCGCAACCCGGAGGCGCAGCCGGTCATTACGACCAACATGATCCTGGGCATCGCCTTCGCCGAGGCCATCGCGATCTACGCGCTGGTGGTCGCGGTCATGATCGGCTTCGTGTTCTCAGCGACTTAAGAGAGGACGAACCCTTGGACGTCCCAGGAATGCCCATCCTAGGAATCGGCTCCCTAGGAATCAACCTGCCGGGGCTGCTGGCGCAACTGATCGGCTTTGCTATACTGCTGATCGTCCTGCGGATGGTGGCGTTCAAGCCAGTCATGAAAATGATGGACGAACGCTCCGCGCGCATACGGGAGGGCCTGGAAGCGGCGGAGAAGATGAAGGATCAGGCCGCCCAAGCCGATGTCACGGTGCAGAAGCGGCTGGAAGAAGCGCGGCAGGAGGGTCAGAGCCTTATCGGTCAATCCCAGCAGATTGCCAGCCGTATGCAGGAAGAGGCCCGGCAGCAGGCGCGCGTGGAGGGGGATGCGCTCCTTACGCGTGCCCGCAACGAGATTGCCCTCGAGCGGGACGAAGCGATCGCCCAGATCCGTCGCGAGTTCGCCGATCTGACGATAACAGCCGCCGAGAAGGTGATCGGCCAGTCGCTGGACAAGAAAGCCCACGAGCGCCTTATCGAAGAGGTGCTGGCGCAGTCGAGCTTCAAGGAGCAGCGGCCGGAATAGGCCCCGGACCTTCCACGGGCGGAATCGCAGTGGATCGGGTGCAAGCGGCCGATCTCTAGGAAAACGCGAGCATGAGAATAGAGGCAGCAGCCAAGCGATACGCTCAGGCCGCCTTCGCCGTGGCGCTCGAGGGTGGCGACCCCGGGCGTTGGCTGGGCGACTTGGATGCGATTGTCGAGCTAGTGGCGCAACCCCAGGCGGCGGCCCTGCTCGAGAGCGACAAGGTGCCGGGCGCTCAGAAGGAGGAGCTTCTGCGGGCGGCCCTTGGCGATGTCGGCGAGGGCGCGATGAACCTGGCGCGTCTTCTGGTTGCCAAGCGACGGGTCGGCGTTGCCGAGCAGATAAGGCAGGGATTCCAGGACTTGCTGGATGACTACAAAGGTATGGCGCGCGCCAGCGTGACCACAGCCGTCCCGCTGACCCCGGAGCAGGAGAAGGAGATCGCGGCCAAGCTGGGGGGGATCACGGGCAAGCAAGTAAGCATTGAGCCGAGCGTTGACCCGAGCATCATCGGCGGGCTCATCGCGCGGATCGGCGACACGCTGATAGACGGCAGCACACGTAGCAGGCTCCTCGCTCTGAAGAAAGAGCTTCAAGGAGCAGGCTGACATTAGGAAGTTGGCGGAAGACGGCAGGCCCGGGACGGTCGCGAGGGCTGAGCCGCAACCAGGGACACTTGTAGCGGAGAGAGTGACATGGCAGTACGGCCCGAAGAGATAGCATCCATCCTCAAGCAGCAGATCGAGCGCTTCGGCACTGAGGTCGGCGCCGTCGACGTGGGCGTCGTGATTGAGGCCGGAGACGGCATCGCCCGCGTTCACGGTCTGTCCAACTGCCTGGCCGGTGAGCTCGTCGAGTTCGCCAACGGCGCCATGGGGTTGGCCCTCAACCTCGAAGAGGACACTGTCGGCATCATGGTGCTCGGCGACTACACGACCCTAGGTGAGGGCGACGAAGTCCGCTCCACGGGCCGCATCGTCGAGGTGCCTGTCGGCGATGCCCTGATCGGCCGCGTCGTGGACCCGCTGGGCAATCCCATCGACGGCAAGGGACCGGTCAAGTCCGAGAAAACCCGCCCCGTGGAGCGCATTGCTCCCGGCGTGGTCGTCCGGCAGTCCGTCAATACCCCTGTCCAGACCGGCATCAAGGCCATCGACGCCATGATACCCATCGGCCGGGGGCAGCGCGAGCTGATCATCGGCGACCGCACCACCGGCAAAAGCGCCATCGCCATCGACACGATCATCAATCAAAAGGGCGGCGACCTAGTTTGCATTTACGTGGCCATTGGCCAGAAGGCGTCAAAGGTCGTGCAGACCGTGGCCGTTCTGGAGGAGGCCGGCGCTATGGATCACACGATTGTGGTTTGCGCCAACGCCTCCGACCCGGCGCCACTACAATACTTGGCGCCTTACGCGGGCTGCGCCATGGGCGAGGAGTTTATGGAGCAGGGCCGGGACGCGCTCATCATCTATGACGACCTGTCGAAGCACGCTTGGGCCTACCGCCAGGTGTCGCTTCTCTTGCGGCGTCCGCCGGGACGCGAGGCGTACCCCGGCGACGTCTTCTATCTGCACAGCCGGCTGCTGGAGCGTTCGGCGAAGCTGGCGGCCGAGTTCGGCGGCGGCTCTTTGACTGCTCTGCCGATCATCGAGACTCAGGCCGGTGACGTTTCCGCCTACATCCCGACAAACGTAATCTCGATCACGGACGGCCAGATCTACCTGGAGGCTGATCTGTTCAACGGCGGCTTCCGGCCCGCCATCAACGCCGGCATCTCCGTGTCGCGCGTCGGGGGCTCGGCGCAGAGGCGGGCAATGAGACAGGTGGCTGGCGGCATGCGCCTCGACCTGTCTCAGTACCGCGAGCTGCAGGCGTTCGCTCAGTTCGGGACCTCCGAGCTCGATGTGGCGACGAGGAACCAGTTGGAGCGCGGTCGGCGGACCACTGAGGTCCTCAAGCAGCCTCAATACCAGCCGATGCCCCTGCGTCAGCAGGTGGAGATTCTCTATGCGGTGGTCAACGGCTTCCTGGATGACGTGGCGGTCGAGAAGGTGCGCGACTTCGAGGTTGCTTTCATTCGGTTCATGGAGAGTAGCCATCCGCAGATCGGGCAGAATATCGAGGAGCAGAAGGAGATAAAGCCGGAGACGGAGGAGGCGCTGAAGGCCGCCATCGCGGAGTTCAAGCAGAGCATGCCCTACTAGGGTGCTTCTCCGTCATCCGCTGACATCATGCCGACTATTCGCGAGATCCGCAGGCGCATCCGCTCGGTAACGAGCACGGCCAAGATCACCCGGGCCATGGAGATGGTTGCGGCGTCGAAGATGCGGCGCGCGCAACTGAATGCCCTCGCTGCTCGGCCCTACGCCGACAAGATGCGGCAGATGCTGGCCGACCTGGCGGAGAGCATTGAGAGCCAGCGGCTGGAGGCGCCGCATCCCCTGCTGGCGCGCCGCGACGCTGAGCGGGTCGCCGTTGTGCTCGTCAGCACTGACCGCGGGCTGTGCGGCGGCCTCAATGCGAACCTTAATCGCTTCACCGCCAGCTTTGCCCTCGAACAGGAGGGCGTGGAGGTCAAGACGGTTGCCGTAGGCCGCAAGGGACGCGATTTCCTGTCCCGCATCGACCTGCAGATGATCGCTGAGTTCACGAACCTGGGCGACTACCCATCCTTCGAGGATGCGGGACCAATCGCGCGTCTTCTCATCGAGGAGTACATTGCCGGCAACGTGGACCGCGTCTACGTCATCTTCCCGTTGTTCTTGAATACCATGGTTCAGAACCCCGAGGCGCGCCAGCTCCTGCCGATCGAGGTCCCCCGACGCGAGACGGCAGCGTCGTTACAGTACATTTACGAGCCGTCGGCGGTGGACGTGTTCAGCGAGCTTCTTCCACGCTACGTGCAGCGCCAGGTGTACGAGGCGGTCCTAGAAAAGAGCGCTAGCGAGCAGTCAGCGCGCATGGTAGCTATGCGCAGCGCGACCGACGCCGCTAATGATATGGTTCAGGACCTTACACTTACCTATAACAAGGTGCGACAGGAGACTATCACCAAGGAGCTGCTCGACATAGCCGGCGGCGCGGAGGCTCTCAGGTCCAGCGAATAAGACGGAGGTTGCCATGGCTAAGGGGAAGGTCGTACAGATAATCGGCACTGTGGTGGACGTGGAGTTCCCGCCGGAGGAGCTTCCCGCCATCTACAACGCCGTAGAGATCCAGGTGGATGGCGGCAAGGTGGTGGCGGAGGTAGAGCAGCACCTGGGGAACAACTGGGTCCGCTGCCTGGCCATGGGCTCCACCGACGGGCTGGGCCGGGGCGCCGTCGCGGTCGACACCGGGCAGCCGATCAGCGTGCCGGTGGGACCCGCCACGCTCGGCCGTCTGTTCAACATCGTCGGCGAAGCGATCGACAGGCTGGGCGACGTGGATGCAAAAGAACGACGCCCCATTCACCGGGCGCCTCCCAGCTACGAAGAGCAGTCGACCACCACCCAGATGCTGGAGACGGGAATGAAGGTCATTGACCTCATCACCCCCTTTACTAAGGGTGGCAAGATCGGGGCCTACGGCGGCGCGGGAGTGGGCAAGACGCTCGTCATTCTGGAGTTGATCCGTAACATCGCCACTGAGCACGGCGGTACCTCCGTATTCGCCGGCGTGGGAGAGCGCTCTCGTGAGGGAAACGACCTCTGGAATGAGATGAAGGCGGCCGGGGTCATCGAGAAGCTGGTGATGGTCTTCGGTCAGATGAACGAGCCGCCCGGCGTGCGCCTCCGTGTTGGGTTCACCGGCCTGACGATGGCGGAGTACTTCCGCGACGAAGCGGGGCAGGATGTCCTCCTCTTCATCGATAACATCTACCGCTACACGCTGGCGGGCATGGAGGTGTCGGCCCTGCTGGGGCGCATGCCCTCGGCAGTGGGCTACCAGCCGACGTTGTCCACCGAGATCGGCGACTTGGAGGAGAGGATCACGTCGACGCACAAGGGGTCGATCACCTCGTTCCAGGCGATCTACGTCCCTGCCGACGACTACACTGACCCCGGCGTCGCCACTACCTTCGGCCACCTCGACGCTGTTATCGCCCTGGAGCGCTCGATCGCTGACCA
>JBEKDP010000079.1:0-8074 GCA_050014295.1 Dehalococcoidia bacterium
GATGCCGACGAGGCGGTCCTCGACGAGGTCGACCCGTCCGATGCCGTGCTCGCCCGCGAGGTCGTTCAGGCGCCGCACCAGCGTCACGCCATCGACCTCTTCGCCGTCGAGCGAGATGGGGATGCCGCGCTCGAAGCCGATCTCTACATACGACGGCTTCTCCGGCGCGTCCTTGACCGAGCGCGTCCACTCGTAGATATCCTCGGGCGGCTCCTGCCACGGGTCCTCGAGGACGCCGCACTCGATGCTGCGGCCCCACAGGTTCTCGTCCGTCGAGTACGGGCTCTCCTTGGTAACGGGCACCGGAATCTTGTGCTTGGCGGCGTAGGCCATCTCCTCCTCGCGCGTCTTCATCTCCCACTCGCGTACGGGGGCGACGATATGCAGGTCGGGCGCTAACGCCTGCACGCTCACGTCGAACCGCACCTGGTCGTTCCCCTTGCCGGTGGAGCCGTGGCCGACCGCGCTCGCCCCTTCCTCGCGGGCGACGTCCACCATCAGCTTAGCGATGAGCGGACGCCCGAGGGCGGTCGCCAGCGGGTAGTGGCCCTGGTAGAGGGCGCCGGCGGCCAGGGCGGGGAAAGCGAAGTAGCGGACGAAGATATCCTTGCCGTCGCGCCAGAGCGCCTTCGCCGCGCCGGCGGCAAGCGCCCGCTCCTGCAGCACGTCGAAGTCCTTCTCCGTGCCCATGTCAATGTGGAGAGCGATGACGTCGTATCCCCTAGTTTCCGTTAGCCACTTGATCGCGACGCACGTGTCCAGCCCGCCTGAGTAGGCAAGCACAATCTTCTCAGCCATATTTAGCCTCTTTCCCTTGTCGAAATGCTACTTCAAGACTACCTTCGCGGCGGCATGAACGCCAGCCGCGGCCGTGGTCACAGGTTGGAGAGGACCTTCGACAGCCTGTCGAGTCCTTCCGCCAGCTCCTCGTCAGCGATGGTCAGCGGCGGCGAGACACGCAGCGTCGTCGGCCGCACGTTGTTGACGATCAGCCCTTCCCGCAGACAGGCGAGTACCACGTCCTCCGCCATCTCCCGCTGGAACTCGACCCCCCACAGCATTCCCATTCCGCGCACCGCCGTTATGGATTCGTGCACATCTTCCATCTGGCGCAGCCGCTTGCCGAGCAGCTCACCCTTGCGCGCGGCCTGCGCCGGCACGTCGTTGTCGAGCACGTACTTCAACACGGCGTGGCCGACGCGCGTCGCCAGCGGGCTGCCGCCGAAGGTCGTCCCGTGGTCGCCGGGCACGAACACGGCGCAGTGCTCCTTGACGAGCACGGCGCCAATCGGGAAGCCATCGCCCAGCCCTTTCGCCAGCGTCATGATGTCCGGCTCGACGCCGAAGTGCTGGTAGGCGAACAGCGCGCCCGTGCGCCCGATGCCCGTCTGCACCTCGTCGAGTATCAGCAGCAGGTTCTGCTCGTCGCACCACGCGCGGACCTGCTGCAGGTGATCGTCGTCGGGTATAACGATGCCGCCCTCGCCCTGGACCGGCTCCAGCAGCACGGCGCAAGTCCGCTCGCTGGTCGCTCTCTCGATGGCCTTCGCGTCATTGAACGGCACGTGCCGGAAGCCCTGGGGAAGCGGCGTGAAAGGAGCCTTGTAGCGCTCCGTGCCGGAGGCCGTCACCGTGGCCAGCGTTCGGCCGTGAAAAGCGTTCTCGGCGCAGATCACCTCATAAGCGCCGCCGCGCTGCTCCTTGCCCCATTTCCGCGCCAGCTTCAGCGCGGCCTCGTTCGCCTCAGCGCCGCTGTTGCAGAAGAAGGCGCGGTCGAGGCAGGAATTCTCGACGAGCAAGCGCGCAAGCTCGATCTGCGGCGTCGTGTAGACGATGTTGGAGTAGTGCATCAGCGTCTGCGCCTGCTCGATGATCGCCGCGACGACCACCGGGTGGCAGTGCCCCAAGTTCACGACGACGTGGCCCCCGAAGAAGTCGAGGTACTCGCGACCGGCGTCGTCCCAGAGGCGGCTGCCCTCGCCGCGCACCAGCGTGACGGGCAGGCGCTTGTAGTTTGCCAGTAGGTATTTGTCCCCCAATTCTTGCCAGTCAGTCATGTCCAATCCCCAGTCTCTTTTGTTTCAGCCGACCTTCGTCCCCCCCGGCTCGCCGCGGAGCGCCGAGCGCACGCTGCCAGCCCGTCGCCCGTCCAGGATCAGGGCCGTCGTTCCGGCCGCGCTCGCTTTCAGGCAGGCGTCGACCTTCGGCAGCATGCCGCGCGAGATCGTCCCCGCGCGCACCATAGACGCTGCCTCGGCCGACGCCAGCCGCGCCACCGTCTTCCCGTCGCTGTCCAGCACGCCCGGCACATCGGTCAGAAAGATGAGGTACTCCGCACCAAGCGCGACCGCGATCTCGCCGGCAACGGTGTCGGCGTTAATGTTCAGTAGCTGCGGTCCGTCGCCTTCGACACCTATCGGCGCCACCACCGGCATGTAGCCATTATCGAGCAGCAAGTTCAGAAGTTGGACATTGACGGCCTTGACCTCGCCCACATATCCCAGGTCAGGAATGCGCTGTGCCTTTATCAGCCCGTCGGCACCGCTCAGACCTACAGCCGGTAGGCCAAGCGACGCGAGGCCGGCAACGAGTTGCTTGTTCGTGTACCCCGCGAGAACGGCTATCACAACTGGCAAGGCGTTCTCATCGGTCATACGGAGACCGTTGACGAATTCACTTTCAACGCCGTGCACCTCCAACCAGCGGTCCACCGTCTTGCCGCCGCCGTGGACGACGACGATGAGCTGCCCCTCTCTCTGCAGCGCTACGATGTCTTCGAGCGCGGCGTCGCGGCTCTCCCAAGTGCTCCCGCCTACCTTGGCGACGATGGTCTGCGCCAAGCTGATTCTCCTACGTCGTGTACTCGCTGTTGATCTTCACGTACTCTTCCGTCAGGTCGCAGCCCCAAGCGACGGCCTTCGCCTCCCCCTGACCGAGGTCGGCGCGAATGTGCACCTCCGCCTCCCGCGTCGCGCTGCTAAGAGCTCTCTCGTCGAATGGGAGCGGGCGTCCCTGCCGGAACACGCAAACCCCCTGCCAGAACAGGCTCACCGTCCGCTCCTCGGCGCGCGCCCCGCTGCGGGCAATCGCTGCGAGCACGCGCCCCCAGTTGGGGTCGTTGCCGTAGACTGCCGACTTCACCAGCGGCGAGCCGACGACGGTCCGCGCGGCGGTTCGGGCGTCGGCAACGCTGGCGGCGCCCTCCACCTCCACCTCGATGAGCTTCGTTGCCCCTTCGGCGTCCCGCGCGAGCGCCTTCGCCAGCTCGATGCAGACGGTCTCGACGGCCTCCGCGAACAGACGCGCGCCCTGGTCTCCCTCTCGGAGCGTCGGCCCGCCGGCGGCGCCGTTCGCCAGGAGAAGGAGCGTATCGTTCGGGCTCGTGTCGCCGTCCACCGATATCATGTCGAACGAAAGGTCCGCCGCCTGCCGCAGCGTTCGCCGCAGAAGGTCGGCCTCGACGGCGGCGTCGCTGGTGACGAACGCGAGCATGGTCGCCAGGTTGGGATGGATCATCCCCGCGCCCTTGGCGCAACCGCCGACTCGATACTCTCGGTCGTCGACGTGGAAGGCGACCCCCGTCTGCTTGGCCACGGTGTCCGTGGTCATGATCGCTCGCGCGAAACGCTCGCCGCCGTCGGCACGCACGGCCAGCGAGGGCAACGCGGCGCGGATCTTGTCCATCGGCAGCTTGCGGCCGGTGACCCCTGTGCTTGCGACTAGCACGTCGCTATCAGCGAGGCGTAACCGGCTTGCGGCCAGGCGCGCCATCTCGTCAGAATCGCGGTAACCATCGTCCCCTGTGTAGGCATTGGCGCAGCCGCTGTTCGCGATGACCGCCTGCGCGCGCCCGTCAGCCAGATGCTGCTGCGAAAGCAAGACGGCTGCCGCCTTGAAAGCGCTGTCCGTGAACAGTCCGGCCGTGGCGCACGGGCTCTCCGAGTAGAGCAGCGCCAGGTCGTCGCCGCTGCCGTGCGCGCGCAGGCCCGCCGCGACCGCGCCCGCAAGAAAGCCGCGCGGGCTCGTCACGCCTCCGGCCGGAACAATAGTAATTGCTTCGCACATCTCGTCAGGGGTCGCGTAAGACTGCGTCTGAGAAGCAGTTCGACTGGTGTCCCGTGCCTCAGGGGTACAGGCTCAGCTCTTCCAGGCCTGCCCTCTCCGGGAGGCCGAGCATCAGGTTCATGTTCTGGATCGCCTGACCGGCGGCGCCCTTCACCAGGTTGTCCAGGCAGCTCACGACGACCAGCCGGCCGGTCCGCTCGTCCACCGTCGGGTGGATGGCGCAGAAGTTGCTCCCGCGCGTGTGCTTCGTTTGCGGCGGCGAATCGACGACCCGCACGAACGGCTCGTCCTTGTAGAACTCGCGGTACGCCTCCCGCACGTCGTTCGCAGTCGTCGACTCCCGCGACAGCGACGCGTAGGCCGTCGTCAATATGCCGCGCACCATTGGCAGCAGATGCGGGACGAACGTCACCCGACAAGGCGCGTCCCCCACCAGCGATAGCTCCTGCACGATCTCCGGCAGGTGGCGGTGCCCGGCCAGCCCGTAGGCGGAGATGCCCTCGCCCGCCTCTGACAGCATCGTTCCCAGCATCAACGAGCGCCCCGCGCCCGACGTGCCTGACTTGCTGTCGACTACCACGTTCTTTTCGATAAGCCCCGCTTTGACGGCCGGTGCCAGCGCCAGGATCGCGCCCGTCGGGTAGCAGCCGGGGTTCGCGACCAGGCGAGCGCCGGCGATCTCCTTTCGGTGCAGCTCCGGCAGTCCGTAGACCGCCTCCTTCAGCAACTGCGGCCGTGGGTGCTGCGTCTGGTACCAGCGCTCGTACTCCGCCGCGTCCTTCAGGCGGAAGTCGGCGCTCAGGTCGATGACGCGCATGCCGCTGTCGATCCGCGGCAGCAGCAGCTTCGCCGCGACCGCGTGTGGCAGCGCCGCCAGCACGATGTCTACCTCGTCCAGTTCTTCCTTGATCGTCAGGTCGTACGGGTAGAGATGCGGGTAGTAGTCGCCGAGCCGCTGCCCGACTCCATCCACGCTGGCAACCGAGGTCAGCCGCACCTGCGGGTGTCGATACAGCAGGCGGGCCAACTCAGCTCCCGCGTAGCCTGTCGCGCCGAGGATGCCGGCGGTGCTCAAAGGTGTCTCCCGTGCGATGGTTTCAGCCCTCAAAACGTCAACGTCTGATTCCAATGTGAAGGTTCAGTATACTAGCCCCATCGCCCTCAAGACAAGGACGCTGTCGTTAGTTTCGGGCTCCCGTCGAGGCGCCAAGCGAAGGATAGAACGATGTTGCTGAGGGGCACTGGTGTCGCAGATCGCACTCGGGGCAGCGTGGCCGCCGGGCCAGGCACGTGCGCCGGCCGTGCGTGATCAGGTACATGTGGAACGGGTACACGTCCTCGGGCGCCAGTCGCGGCTCGACCATCTCCTGCGCTTGCACCGCCGACGCCTTCGCCGGCGCCAGCCCCAGGCGTCGCAGCACCCGGTGGACGTGCGTGTCGACCGGGAAGGCGGGTCGGCCGAGCGAGAAGAGGAGCACCACCGCCGCTGTCTTCGGCCCCACGCCGGGCAGCGACCGCAGCCAGCTCTTCGCCTCCTCCAGCGGCACGTCTATCAGGAAAGACAAATCGAACGACCCGCGACGCGCCAGGATCTCCGCCAGCATCGCCTGGATGCGGGCCGCCTTCGTCGGCGCCAGCCCGCCCGGGCGGATCGCCTCCTCGACCTGCTGCCGGTCGGCCGCCAGCACCGCCTGCCAGTCCGCAAAGGCGTCCTTCAGCCGGGCGAAGGCGCGGCCGGAGTTCGCGTCCGACGTGTTCTGCGAGAGGACGCCGAGCACCAGCTCGTCCAGAGGGTCGCGTCGCGGCCGCTGTGGCACCGCGCCGTACTGCGCCGCCAGCAGCCTGATAATCTCCTTCGGCGTCAGCGAGTTCAAGAGGAAACCTCCACTCGCCGATTCTAGCACGGAGGATGCGGCGTTGCCCTAGTCCCCTCCATTTGCAGCAGATACGAAGTATAATCGACTGTCGGACTGCCATCGCGTCGCGACGAACTGATAGTGCCCGTTCCAGTCGGTATCTACCACCCGCTGGGCCCCGGAACCATCAGCTTTCATTACGTAGACGCCCATGCCCTGAAGGGACAGGGCAAGCAGCTTTCCATCGGGAGACCACGCCGGCCAATCGCCGTCCGCGCCGTCGGTCGCCTCGATGGCAATGAGGACTTTTTCCTCAGACGTGTCCAAGTCCAACGTGACAACCTGCTCCACCTTGTCCTGCAAGCGCACGAACGCCACTTTGCGCCCGTCGGGGGAGAAGACCGGTTCGCAATTGCGCGCCGAATCACTGGTCAACTGCCTGAGGCCGGTCCCGGAGGCATCGACGAGGTAGATATCGGAGAGGCCCTCGGCGGACAAGGGACAAGACGCGAAGACCAGTTCCCCACCGTCGCTGGACCACGAGGCCTGGGCTGCGTTCGCGCCGTCGAGCGTCACGGCTTCGCTGGTCTGCGTGTCTTTGATCCGTAGCGGCTGTCCCAGGACTGCAGCCTCACTCCCGTCCGGCGACGGCACCTCGCCCTCGTCCCACGGAGGCATGTCCGGCCAGTCATTCAAGTCCGCGAGGCGCTTCAGCCCGCTGCCGTCTGCGTTCACCTCGAATTGGCGCTGACCAATGCTATGAGACCGAATGAAGCTTAGCCACCGTCCGTCGGCGGACCAGCCGCGAAAGTGGAACTGCCAGTCGGAGTCGGGCGACGCAATCGATTTCCGCGTGCCGCTGGGAATGTTGAAAAGCTGCAGCCCGTCCTTGTCGTTCACCAGGGTGGCGCCGTCCGGCGACAGAGTGTACTCGGCCTCGCTGAGGATGATCTTTTCGTCACCGCCACTGGTCGGAATCAGCACGATCTGAGGAGGGACTGGCGTGCAGAAGCCGCCGAGTCCGCCAGGGCAAGCGTTTCGCGCCGTAATGACGCCGCTGCCGTCGGGCAACCAACCTTGCACCTCGTCGTACTGAGTCGTGGAACCGCCCAGCCTGCGGTCGTTGCCCGATGCCAGGTCCAGCGCGTAAACGCCTCTAGTCTCGTCCTCGGTAGCCACGCTATACGCGATCTGGCTGCCGTCCGGTGACCAGACCGCCGCAAAGAGGCCGCACCTGTCGGGCAGGACATTCTTGGCCTGACCGTCGGCCATGTCGATGGTCCAAAGGCCCAGCACCCGCCCCAGCGGGCAATCCGAGCTTGGTGGCCCGACGAGGGCCGCCACCCGAGAGGCGTCTCTCGAAAGCGTGAAGTTATTCGACCAGCCCGGCAGCGTGGCGACCTGGCGACTCCCGCCGCCGGTCAGGTCGAACTCCAGCAACTCGGTGCTCGACACCTCGTCGGATGAAGTCTCCTCGCGTACCGCCAGCAGTTTGTCGGCGCCCGTCCAGCCCACTATTCTTAGCTGACCGCTGTACCCAGAAAGGGCGGTCAGATCCTCGCGCGTGCTTCCGTCGGTGCGTATCACCTCGAGACCGACGGTTTGATCCGGCGACGAGTACGTCAGCGCGAGCCACTCGCCGTCCGGCGACCAGCTCATGTCGATCGGGCGTCCGTCGGTAGCGAAGGTCGCCTGCTCTGCGCCGTCGGGGACCGACAGCACGTGCACCTTGGCCGTCCCTCCCGCTATGTCGGTGACGAGAGCGGCCCGGTCGCCGTTGGCGGACCACGACCACATTGGCCGCCCCGAAATGGTTGTCAGCAGCTTGAGGCCGCTTCCGTCCGCCTTCACGATGTACACTCCGATGGGGTCGGGAACCGCAGGGACGGTGTTCGCGCCCACCGACGGCAGTCGAGCTTGACCCGTCGACGAGCTGTGCCCGCCGCCGGCGACGAAGACCATTCCCATCACCAGTGCGAGCAAGGCAACCAGCGGCAGCGCGCGCACCGTCGTCTCCTTTCGAGTTAGGCGTTCACGCATTATATCGCCCGCGCCCGCGGCTGTCAACGAGACAGTGGATTTCCGGTCCCGTTCTGTCGCTTCGCATCTGCGGCGTGTATAATCAGCGGTGATCAGCGGCGCCGAACCCAAAC
>JBEKDP010000080.1:0-8019 GCA_050014295.1 Dehalococcoidia bacterium
CGACAGATACGGATGGAGTATTGGCATCTCGCAGGGTTGTGCGCGTACCCAAGACGCCCCTAAAGAACAGCGCGGAATTGCCGATACTGATAGTGAGAACAGAAGACGAGGATACGATGACCAACACGACTACCCGCATACATGCCGCTACGGTCGACTCCGGTCGGCTTCGGGAGTACCTGGCCAAGACCTATGCCGGGCGTTACTTCTTCGGCGATGGCTTGCCGGGTTATGTGTACGAGGTTTTCATTCGCCAGGTAAAGACCCTGGCCAAACTAGTCGGCAAATCGCAAACCCAGGTCTTGGCTGACATGCTAACCGACGCCGGCAACCTCGAATAGCCGAAACGGAGCTGGAGGGCAAAGTGAAGGCCCTAGGCATCGCGAGGGTTTCTACCGAGCGCCAATCGGCCAACGACCGAGTCTCACATGGCGAGCAGGCCGAGCGGATCCGCAGGTGGTGCACCGCGAACGGCTACGAATGCCTTGACGTGCTCTATGAGACCGTTAGTCGGGCGACGGAGCTTGATCCTGACGACCGCGAGCGCCGGCCGATATTCTGGCGCGCATGGGATCAACTCAAGGGCGGCCAGGTCGACGCCCTCGTCTTTTGGACGCCTGACAGGTTTTGTGCCGCCCTTAACGGTGCTGATTTCACGTACTGGGTAGCCAAAGCACGGCAGTACGGCGATGGCATCCGATTCGCCGAGAACGAGCCGCCGCGCGACGGTGCCTATACGACCGTCATGACCGCCATCGCCAGCTCCCAAGCCGCCGCAGACTACGCGCGGATCGTCGAGCGCATGACAGTAGGGCGCGAGGGCCGTGCTCGACGCGGCAAGTTTGCCGGCGGTTCACTTCCATTCTGGATCTGCTGGGTCCGGCCCGTCCGAAATGGGGATGGCAGCACCACTCCAGGGAGGTTCGAGCTTAACGAGCCGGACGCGACGCTAGTCCGCCGGATCATCGCTCTTTATGAGAGCGGCCTCGGCAGCGAGAGAATTGCCAATACCCTTACCGAAGAGCGTGTTCCTACGCCGTCGACGCGCAACCCGCAATGGCGGACGCACGCAAAGAAGCGCCCGGCGGCCGTGTGGGACGGTGCAACCGTTCTCGGCATCCTTCACAATGCAGCCTTGTTTGGGGAGTACCACTTCGGCGGACGTCGTCGAGGGAAGATTGGCACGCGGCCACAAGAGCCTGTCATCATCCCCGTGCCGGCGCTGATTACGAAAGAGCACTACGACGCAATCCAGAGACGGACGCTCGACAACCGGAAATTCCACTCCGAGCGCGGGGCCAAGGGCTGGCCGCTCCAGGGTCTTATCTGGAGTGAATCCTGCGGCTTCCACTACGGGCTGCGCTCGGACGGCCGGACGGGACGCCGCGTCTACCGTTGCCCCGGCCGCATGGCCAAGCGGCACCGCGACGGTCAGAAATGCTCCTGCCCGGCCCTGCCCGCCGATGCTATCGAGAGGGCGGTGGCGGCTGCCTTGCGGAAGCTGCTGAAGGATCGGGACGCGCGCCGCCAAGCTGTCGGCGACTACATCGCCGGCCTAGAAAGCCGCAAGGCTGCGCTGGTGGCCCAACTAGGGCCCATAGACTCCGAACTCGCGCGGATCCAGAAGCACGTCGATGATCTGACAGTGGCAGTCACGATGGATCGGCTTTCGCCTGTGCGCTACGACCAAGAAGTAGCAAAGCTGGAGGAGCAACGTCGGAAGCTTCGCGGCCGACGGGACAACTTCGAGGCGGTGGAGCAGGAGCTTCGCCAAGTTGAAGATTCCCTAGCCGATATCCATAACGCGGTCGACGAGGGCCTACTCCACGTCAGCGTGATCGCACGCGGCGGGCACGGAAAGCCTAGCGCCATCGAATGGCGCGACGTGGATTCTGATGACTTCATTCTCCGGCAGGAGAGCTTCGCCGATCTAGCGCGCCGCCTACGGCTTCGGGTCGTCGTGCGGCGCGACGGCCACGTGGAGGCGACCGGCATGTTCCAACCCATCGAAGTCAAGGGCTCCGTTCCGAGCGGCCCGAGGGCGACTCCAGTCTACCGACATCGCCTGCCGAATTGACTTCCCCGCACACTAATGCATCATGGTCATGATTCTACGTTTGCGAAGGAGCAACGGCCATGACAGCAACGATCAGTGCTGGACAACGAGACGGCGAAAGCGGCGGTGAGGGAGGCCGAGGCGGCGCTGGCAGCGCTATCCAATCGGGATGAAGCGCCTGCTGTTGGGGCGGCCGAAGCGCTGACCGACATTCGCGAGCTGTGGCCTGACATGAGAGGTGAGGAGCGGCGCGACCTGGCGAGGTTGGTTCTCTCCGAGGTAAACGTTGATCTGCGGGGCTGCTTCCAAAGGCGACCTTCTCTCCCCTGTTCCGAGTGCTAGCAGAAGAGGAAGGCGGGCTGATCAGTGTTTGCGGCTGGCGACCCCGAGGGGATTCGAACCCCCGATCTCCACCGTGACAGGGTGGCATGTTAGTCCGCTACACCACGGGGCCGCCGATCCTTATGATCGGCCCGGCGAGCCGCGACTGAACGGGGCCCCCGGGTCGACTTCATTGTAGGGGTCGATACCCCCGCTGTCAACACGAATGACGCCGGCGCTGGTCCTACGCCGACTGCCCCCCGTCCAGCACTATCGTCTGGCCTGTCACGTAGCTGGAGGCGTCGGAGGCGAGCCAGACGCAGACGCCGGCCATTTCCTCCGCCTGGGCGATGCGCCTCAGGGGGGTCTGTTGGTTGTTGGCGGCCAGAATCTCCTCGTTCGCCCAGAGGGCCTCGGCGAAGCGTGTCTGCACGATGGCGGGAGCGATGGCGTTCACCCGTATCCCGTACGGCCCCAGCTCCTGCGCCAGCACCTGAGTTAACATAATTACGCCGGCCTTGCTGATGGAGTAGCAGCCTAGTCCCGGCGACGCCCGCTTGCCGCCCCTCGATGAGACGTTGATGATGTTGCCTGACCCCTGCTCCTTCATCCCCCTGCCCACCGCCTGGGCCAGCAGGAAGTATCCCTTCAGGTTGACCGTCATGATCTGGTCCCATGTCCGCTCCTCGATGTCTAGGAGGGGGCCGAAGTAGGGGTTCGTTCCGGCGTTGTTGACCAGGATGTCGATCTTCCCGAACTGCTCCAACGTTGTCTCCACCAGCTTCTCGATGTCCTCGCGGCTGCGCATGTGGGTGGCTACGGCTGCCGCCCGGCGGCCGAGCTTCCTGATCTCGCCCGCGACGGCGTCCAGGTCCTCCTGCTTGCGGCTCGCCACGACGACGTCGGCGCCGTAGCTCGCCAGCCCCAGAGCAATCGCACGGCCGATCCCCCGCGATCCGCCCGTCACCACGGCGACTTTGCCGCTCAGATCGAATGAAGGTTCCGTCATCTTCTCTTCTCCATTTCGCAGCGATGAGACGATCCTCTGAAGGATACACTGGGGCCGATCTGCAATCAAACGGGGGACGGCACAAGCGCGGGCTCGACGGTGGACGCCGTACTTGAGAGATAATGCTATAATAAAGTAAGAAAACGGCTTAACGGATGATGCTACGGAAAGGAGAGGCAGGCACGGTGAAGCTTCGAATAGTTGTCTCGACGGTCCTCGCGACCGTTGTCGCCTTTGCTTTGAGCGGTGGGGTGGCTCTTGCGCAGGACGGCGGTCACATGTGGGACGGGGATGGTCACATGTGGGGTTGGGGTGGTGGCTGGTGGATAGTAATGACGGTCATGATGGTGCTTTTCTGGGCAGCGGTCATCGGTGTGGCGGTCTGGGCTGTTAGCCGCCTTGCCGGCTCGCGAGGCGAGGGCAGGAGCGCCCTGGACATCGCACGCGAGCGCCTGGCGAAAGGCCAGATATCGGAAGAGGAATTCGACCGGCTGCGGCAGAAGCTTGGCTAGAATCGGCCGAGCCCATCACCCGCTCAGGCAGTCGAGGCGACCCGCTCATAGTAGCCGACGACGTTGGCGACGGCACGCACCGCCCGGTCGAGCGTCGGCAGCGCCAGGATGCCCATCTCTCGATAGCGGTCGCGCGCCTGACGGCGTCGCCGCTCGACATCGGTCGCTTCGATCTCCTCGCCGCCCACCGGCAGCACGATGACCACCGGCTTACCGGAGCCGTCCCGCACCGCTGCTGGCACGTCGATCAGCGTCTGGATGAACTCCTCGCTGGCCATGAGCGGGCCGAACCGGCCGCTAAGGATGTAGAACAGCGGCTGAGTAGCGATCAGCGTGTCGACGCAGTCGGCCGCCGCAACCGTCTCCAACACTCTCCGGAACATGTCCGGCGGCACGATCGGGACCCCAACGTCGACAGGATTTCGCATCATCGTTCCCGCCGGCGGCAGGATTTCCGCCAGCCGACGCCGCATCGCCTCGTCGAAGGGCGGCACCTCCAGGCCTACTTGGGCGCAGGCGTCCGTCACGGCGACGCTGATGCCGCCACCGCCGCCCACCATGCCAATGCGCCGCCCGGTCGTCCGGGGGAGCGTTAGCAGCGCCTGGGCAGTGTCGGCCAGCTCTTCGAGGCCGTGCGCGCGGATCGCGGCCGTCTGCTTGAATAGCGCTTGCCAGACCTCCTCTTCGCCGCCAAGCGAGCCGGTGTGCGAGCGCACTGCTCGCCTTCCGGCCGGCGTCAGGCCCGCCTTCCAGATGACGATCGGTTTCTTGGGCGCTGTCTGCCTGACCAGCTCGAGGAAGCGTCGCCCCTCGCGGGGACCCTCGAGGTACATCGTGATCACCTTCGTCTCGGGGTCGCGCGCCATATACTCCAAGAGGTCGGCCTCATTGACGTCGCAGGCGTTGCCGTAGCTGACCGCCTTGCTGAAGCGGATGCCGCGACCCCTCGCCTCGCGGGCGAACTCGACGGCATGGCCGCCACTCTGCGAGATGAAGGCGACGGGGCCGCTCTCCTTCGGGAAATCGCCGCCCGGCAACAGCGTGTGTCCGCTCGCCGGACAGTAGACGCCGAAGCAGTTCGGGCCGATGATCCTTATCCCCCTTGAGGCGATCTCCTGGAGCTGCTTCTCCAACGCTGCGGCCTGCGGGTCGCCGGTCTCCGTGAAGCCGGAGCTGAAGATCTGCACGCCCTTGACCCCCTTGGCCAGGCACTCTTCCAGCACTTGGGGAACGAAGCGGGCGGGCACCATGATGTCCGCGGACTCCACCGGCCCCGGAATATCGGCGAGGCTCCGGTAGATCGGCAGCCCGAAGACCTCTCCTCCTTTGGGATTGACGGAATAGATGCGTCCCTTGAAGCCGAAATCCAGGAGCGCGCGGAGGAAGCGGCTGCCGAACTTGTCGTCGCCGGCGGAGACGCCGATGACGGCGAGAGTGCGCGGGAGGAAGATAGCGTCGAGTTGGGAAGCCTTGTCCATATACGCTGCCTAGCGCTGAGAGAGGCGGGCGCCGTCGGGACGCCGACGGAGATGGACGCCCCCTAGCTGCAAGTTCAGCGCTAGTATAGCCAAGGGCGGTCTAGGGGAGAACAGGAGCTACTTGTCGAACTGGAAGGTCTTCGCGATGGTCTCGAACGCCGAGACCATCGTCTGGAAGTGGCCATGGTCCGTCAGGCAGTCGATGGCCCATGCTTGCTCATTCCGTTCGAACAGGAAGGCCAGGCCTTCGGGCGACTGGTCCCTATCTGGTGGCTGTGGGTCACCCTCCTCGTACACAATCCTGATCGCGCGCTGGCCCGCGATCGCGGCGTTGCCTCTCTGCACGACTTTGTAGTCGGGGACCCGCCCTGGCACCCATTGCGTTTCTGGGTTCTCGCCCGGCCGCAGCTCGTTCGAGGTGACCATGCACTGGCCTGAACCACCATCGTCACTGACGCTCGGCCCTGCAACCACCTCACTGAAATCGGGTCCTGACTGGATTGGGAACGGTGCTGGCTCTATCGTCCAGTCCAGCGGAAACGTCATCGTAAACCCTTGTTTCGCGTCTCGATAGCCGCCGGGTCGCCTTGCGATGTCAAAGCTCTGCACCTGCTGGAAGCTCGAGGGGTTGCTGGGGTTGGCCGGTGCGTTGTCTGCGTGGCCTAAGGCGCGCATATCGCTAAGCGTCTCGTAACCAGGCGCCTCAACCACGAAAGCGACTGTGCCGGACGCGGCAAGTTCATCCGACGTAAGGGTGAAAGCGTAGGCGCCGGATGCATCCGTCATCGCGGAGTGCACGTGGCCCATGCTGACCCCGAACGTGACCTTCGCGCCTGCGAGAGGCGCTCCAGTATCGGCGTCTCGGACGACGCCCCACATGCAGCCGGAGGCGAGGGCTGCCAACACGGCGAGGACAAGGGAAAGAGAGAGCCTGGGCGTGACCCTCGGAATGGTCGTCACCGATCCCCTTTCCTCACGGAGCCTTCGACGTTCGAGGGACGCTTGCCTCGGGCAATGCGACGAACTCACCACAGGGCGTCATGCCTCTGCGTCGGCCGCTCGCTGGTGGGTCTGGACCGCTACCTAGTCGAGTCTGAAGCTCAGGGCGACGCCGTCGAACGTAGACTCCATTGCCGCGAACTGGTCGATGTAGGTGAAGCACTCAATGGCGTATCCCGTGTAGTCCTTGGCAAGGACGTAGTCAAGGTACTCGGCGGACAGATCCATCCTGAAGTCGCCGCTGTTGATCTTCACCGTGTAGGAATAATCTGACCTGACCGCAGGCAGACCGTTCACCTTCACCGCAGTTGTCTTGTATACCACGAACTTGCTCACATATTGGCTATTCTTTATAGACGTCATCAAATCGTCTACGAATGTCATCAGATCGACGCCTGCTGGGTACGGGCCGGAGGAAACTTGACAGGCCGCCGGCGCATCCTTGCTCGAACTGGGTGCGCTGGCCATCACGCTAAGCTTGTCGGATGCCTCCTGGATGTCCCAGCCGGTAGGAAACGTGATGGAGAAGCCGAGCTCAGCGTTGTGGTAGCCGCTCGGGCCGCGGCTGATGGAGAACCCCTGGGCTTCCATGAAGCTGGTCGGGTCGGCGAGCGTGGCATTTGGGTTGTCATCGTAGGCGACGGTCCGAGACTCAGCGAGACTCTGGTAGCCGGGCGTCTCTACCTTGAAGGAGACGGAGCCCAGGGCCGGAGGGGCGCTCTGCGGCGCACCGAAGCCGAACACCCCGTTGGCATCCGTCGTGGTGGACGCTGTCTGCCCCTTCGAGTCGGTGTAGGTCACCTTGGCGCCGGATAGCGGCTGGCCGGTGTCGGCGTCCCTGACGACGCCCCACATGCAGCCGGAGGCGAGTAACGCAAGGACGACGCCGACGAGGAGGGACAGAGAAGATCGACAACGACAACGGAAGATGGACATCATCTTAGGCACCCCCTTTCGCTGGCGCAATTCTAATAGCGTCTTGCCGCCTTGTCAACAAGGGCCAATAGGGGAAGCGCGGCCGCGAGCGGGCGGGCGAGGATGCGTGGGACGGGGAGCCTTCACCTTTCCTTCACGGCGGGGCTGCGAAACTCACGCCTTCTGCACACCTTCGCGCTAAGGTGAAATGTGGTCGATGGCAAGCTGAATTTACATCGGCCGCAGAAAGAGGCAAACGAAATGGCTATCGCATGGGTAATGGAGTTCCCTGGAGTAACTCAAGGGCAGTACGACAAGGTGATGAAAACGCTTGGACTGGATAGGACCGACGAGCCGCCTGGGGGCGCTCTGCTGCACCTGGCCGGCCCGACCGAGAAGGGCTGGGAGGTCGTCGACGTTTGGGAGTCGCGCGCAGACTTCGACAGGTTTCTGAGGGAGGAGTTGGGGCGAGCCATCGTTGAGGCAGGCATAACGCCGCCAACGCCGAAGGAGTTCCCCGTCTACAAGATCTTGGGCGTGCCGGTGAGAGCAGGCACTAGGTAACGCAGCGGGGCGTGGAGTTGAAGGGGCGCTTGGATGCGCTCCGACGGAGAGTGAAAGGAAGACAACAATGCGGATGATAATGCTAGTCGATTTTCCAGTTGAACCGTTCAACACGCTTGTGAGGAACGGGACTGTCGGCGCCAAGATTCAGCAGATCCTCGGGGA
>JBEKDP010000081.1:0-8005 GCA_050014295.1 Dehalococcoidia bacterium
GGGTTGCCGTCGCCATCGCGGGCTGCCGCCCTCTAGCCGCTCTGCTCCTGCAGCATCCCGGCGAGCGCTTCCAGCGCCGCGACGTAGCCGCGCCAGCCCAGGCCGGCGATTATCCCGCGGCAAACGCCCGCCGTTACCGACCGGCGACGGAACTTCTCGCGGCCGTGGATATTGGAGATGTGGACCTCTATCGCCGGCAGCCCGGAGCCAGCCAGCGCGTCGCGAAGGGCCAGGCTGTAGTGGCTTAGTGCGCCGGGATTGATAATGATGCCGCTGGCGTTCGGCCCCTCCGCTTGAATGAAGTCGATGATCTCCCCCTCGCGGTTGGACTGGAACGTGCGCAGCTCGACGCCCAGCGCCTGCGCCTTCTCCTGCGCGCGCCCTTCGATCTGCGCCAGCGTCATCTTGCCGTAGATCTCCGGCTCGCGCTGGCCGAGCGTGTTCAAGTTGGGGCCGTTAATCAGCAGTATCTTCATCGGTTCCTTCCTCTCCCGCGGTCTGCGCTTCTTGCCGGACTCTTTGCCGCTCGTCGAAGACCTGGCGATAGCTGTCCGCCATCGCGTCCCAGGCCCCCTCGTACACCTGGCGCTGCCTCGCCTCCGTCACGTGCAAGTATACCTGAGTCGTGTTCGCGCTGGCATGCCCCATCAGTTCCTGGACGATGCGCAGGTCGGCGCCGCCGTCGAGCATGTGCGTCGCGAAGGTGTGACGAAGCAGGTGGGGGTAAATGCGTCTGTCCAGCCCGCAGGCCAGCGCAGTGCGTCGCACGATGCCCTGGATCGCCCGCACCGACAGCCGCTCGCCGTCCCGGTTGAGGAACAGCGCTTCCTCGCCGCCCTTCGCCAGATGCGGACGGCCCTCGCGCAGATAGCCTCGGAGGGCGCGGCCGGCTGGTCGCCCTACGAGCACCATGCGCTGCTTGTTGCCCTTGCCGCGCACCCGCAGCGTTCCGCCCGCCTCCGACACCTCGAGGTCGGCGGTGTTGAGATTGAACACCTCGCTGACGCGCACCCCCGCCGCGTAGAGCAGCTCCAGCAGCGCCCGGTTGCGGAGCCCCTGCGGCTTGTCGGACTCGGGGGCCGTCACCAGCGCCGACACCTCCTCCTCGCTCAGGAAGTTCGGCAGTCGGCGCTCCCGTTTCGGGCCGCGCATCCCCTCGCAGGGGTTCCTCTCGACGCGTTCCGTCTGTACCAGGAAGCGATAGAACGAGCGCAGGGTGCTCACCTTACGGGCGATGCTGGCGGGCGCGACGTGCGCCTCCATCAGGCTCGCCAGATAAGAGCGGACAGTGTGCCGGTCCGCGGCGATGAGATCGACCTGCTTCGTTGCCAGGAACGCGAAGTAGTGCCGGAGGTCCGCAGCGTAGTTGCGAATGGTGTACGCCGAGCGGTTTCGCTCCGCCGCGAGCATCGCCAGGTACGCGGCGAGGAGCGCCTCCGCCTCTGATTCGACCTCGCCGGTATTGCGGAGGGCCGTCGTAGTTCTGCTCATAGGGGCGCTCAGGCCGTGACCTCGGCCAGAGGTTTGGACGGGGCGCGACCCTGCCAGCCGCATTTCAGGCACCTCGCCTTGCCGCCCGCCTGCGCGACCAGTTGGCCCTCGCAATTCGGACAGCGCTCGGCCAGCGGCCGCGACCAGCTCGTGAAGCGGCACTGCGGATAGTTGGCGCAGCCGTAGAAAAGTCGTCCCTTGCGCGTCCTTCGGCTGACCACGTCGCCGCCGTCTTCCGGACAAGTGACGCCTATCTTCGTTAGCAGGCGCCGCGAGCCCTTGCAGGTCGGATAGTTGGTGCAGGCAAGGAACGGGCCGTAGCGCCCCCGCCGGACGACCATCGCTGCACCGCAGATATCGCACTTCTCGTCCGTCGCTTGGGTGGCCTCCTCTTCGCCCGGCAGCGGCCGGCTGTTCTTGCACTCCGGGAAGCCGCTGCATGCCAGGAATCGTCCAAAGCGACCCCAGCGCACGACCATCGGCCTGCCGCACTTATCGCATTTCTCGTCGGTCTGCTCCTCGACGCGAGGCGCGTCCGCCGCGACCTTCAAGGCTGCCTTTAGGGGCTCGTAGAAGTCGCGCATCATCGGCTGCCACTCCCGCTGGCCGCGAGCGACCTCGTCGAGCTCTTCCTCCATCTCCGCCGTGAAGCCGACGCCTATGATCTCCGGGAAGTAGCTGGTAAGCATGTCGCTCACGACCGTCCCCAGCTCTTTGGGCTTGAGATAGCGGCCTTCCTTCTGCACGTAGTCGCGGTCTTGCAGAGTCGAGAGCGTCGGCGCGTAGGTGCTGGGCCTGCCGATGCCGTTCTCCTCCATCGCCTTCACCAGCGTCGCCTCCGTGTAGCGTGGCGGCGGCTCCGTGAAGTGCTGCTCCGGCAGCAGGTCGAGCAGGCTGAGTGCGTCGTTCGCCGCCAGCTCCGGCAGGGCGCGCTTATCTTCAGTGTCCTCGTCCCCCTCGCTGAACTCCTTGTAGACCAGCCTGTAGCCGGGGAAGCGGAGCGTGCTCTCGCCGGCGCGAAGCAAGTAATGCTCAGGACCTTGCTTCGGCTGCGCCTCGATCTCCACCGACGTCAGGTCATAGGCGGCGTCCGCCATCTGGCTGGCGACCATTCGCTGCCAGATGAGGGTGTAGAGCCGGATCTGATCGCGGCTGAGGGCGCCCTTGAGAGACGTGGGCTCCCGCGCCACCGACGTTGGCCGGATCGCCTCGTGCGCCTCCTGCGCGCCCTTCGCCTTCTTCCGGAACACGCGCGGCGCCGCTGGGACGAGGCTCGCGCCGAACTTCTGCCCTATATAGGCTCGCGTCTCGCTCAACGCGACCTCGGCGACGTGCGTCGAGTCGGTACGCATATAGGTGATGAGCCCCGCCGCTTTCTGCCCGCGGACGGAAAGCCCCTCGTAGAGCTGCTGCGCCACCGCCATTGTTCGCTTGGCGGAGAAGCCCAGCTTGCGTGATGCCTCCTGCTGGAGGCTGCTTGTGATGAACGGCGGCTGGGGGCGTCGTCGCTGCTCCTTGCGGCTGATGGCGGCGACCCGGTACGCGGCGGAGCGAAGCTGCCCCAGCAGCGTTTCCGCCTCCTCGCCGCTGCCGATCTCCAGCTTCTTGCGCTTGCCGGCTATCCCCGACAGCCTGGCGCTGAACGGCTGGTCGACCTCTTTGCCGCCGGCAGTCGCCTTCGCCAGCTTCGCGTCGATTGTCCAGTACTCGAGCGCGGCGAATCCCTCTATTTCCCGCTCGCGCTCCACCACCATCCGCAGGGCCACCGACTGTACGCGGCCCGCCGAGAGCCCTCGCCGTACCTTCTTCCAGAGAAGCGGGCTTATCTTGTAGCCGACCAGCCGGTCGAGGACGCGTCGCGCCTGCTGCGCATCGACGAGCCGCTCGTTGATCTCGTGAGGGTGGCGGAATGCGTTGAGGACCGCGTCCTTCGTCACCTCGTGGAAGACGACTCGCTGATAGGGCAGCCCTTCGAGGCCGGCCGCCCGCACCACGTGCCACGCAATCGCCTCGCCCTCGCGGTCGGGGTCGGTGGCGAGATACACCCGGTCGACTCCGTCAGCCGCTTCCTTCAGTTGCCGCACGACCTTCTGCTTCTCCTTGGGGACGACGTACTGCGGCTGGAAGCCGTCGTCGATGTCGACGCCCAGCTTCGTCTTCGGCAGGTCCCGCACGTGCCCGACCGACGCCCGTACCTCGTAGCTTTTGCCCAGGAGTCCGGCGAGCGTGCGCGCCTTTGCCGGCGACTCCACAATTACCAGGTTCTTCTTGCTTGCCATCGTCTATCCTAGGGTGAGATCCCCTTCCCGTATCTATTATGCCACGTCAGTCTGAGAGATATCAGCCGTACGCCGGCCCCGTCTCGCGGACCCGCACGTAATTCATCCGCCCCACCTGTCGCACCATGCCCTTCAGCTCCAGCATCGCCAGCGCGCTGCTGACCGTAGCGATGGGCAGGCCCGACTCGCGCCGCACCTCATCGATATGTATCGGCTGAGCGGAGAGATGACGCAAGAGCAGCGCCTCCGTATCGTCCGCCGGGACGAGCTGCTTCATCTCCATCTGAGTAGCTACCATCGTCAGGTTCAGCTCCTCCAGGATGTCCTCCACCTTGCTCACCAGCTTCGCCTCGCCGTCCTGGATCAGCATATTCGGCCCCCGGAACGTCGGCGCGTAGATGCTGCCCGGAATGGCGAACACCTCGCGGTTCTGCTCCAGCGCCAGGCGGGCCGTGATCATCGCGCCGCTTTTGACGTCGCCCTCGACCATCAGCACGCCGAGGCTCACGCCGCTCATAATCCGGTTCCGACGCGGGAAGTGCTCGCTACGCGGCTGCGTCCCCAACGGATAGTCGGAGATGAGGGCGCCGCTCTCCATGATCTCCAGCGCCAGCTTCCCGTGCTCCGGCGGGTAGACCATGTCCAGCCCGCAGGCCATCACCGCAATCGTGCGGCCTCCCGCGCTGAGCGCCGTCCGATGCGCCACGGCATCGATGCCGCGCGCCAGGCCGCTGACGACCGTCACCTGGTTGCGCACGAGGTCGCCTGAAAACTGCTCGACCGCTTGCCGTCCGTAGGGCGTCGCCCGCCGCGTCCCGACGATAGCGACCGCCCACTCGTCGGCGTCCGTCAGCTCGCCGCGGACGTAGAGCACCGGCGGCAGGTCGTATATCTCCTTGAGCTTCGCCGGGTAGGCCGCGTCGTTCCAGGTGAGAGCGCGGACGTGGTGGCGGGCGAGCTGCTCCGCCTCCCTCTCCGGCGATATCTCCGGCCGCGACGTGAGGATGGACGTGATCGACGCCTGATCGAGCCCGGCGGACCGCAGCTCGCCGGTGCTGGCCGTCCAGGCGTTCTCCAGCTTGCCGAAGTGCTTTTCGAGGAGAGAGACGCGCGCCCGTCCGATGCGGGGGACTCGCCCGAAAGCGACCCAGTACTTGAGGTCAGCGTCCGCGTTGGCCATCGGCGCGCATTTTAGCACAGGGATTTCCGCCCTGACAAACAGGCAATAGGTAAGAGCCTGCCCGCATCTTTGCCGGGCGCTTCCCTTATTCTCCTCAGTCAAGGCTTGACGAGCGCGCAGAGCATGCTACAATGAGCTTACTGGTGGTCTATCTATTGTTCCCGCATAGCGGTTTCCCCGCCGTTCAGAAGTGCTTCGGCTGAGGAGAAAGACCGCTGCTTGATTCTCCTTGTCAAAGCCGATCCCTCGGGCAATCGAGGGGCGAAGCAGTCGCCTAGCCCGGCGCCGGAACTGATGGCAACAGCAAGAGAGGAACGTCAATGAGAACGAATGACCGCGATCTGGAAGACGTCCGCAGGCTGGTGGGAATCACCGTTGGCGCCGTGCTTGCGTTCGTTGTCGGTTGTGTCATGGTGGCCGGCATGCTCCGGTCCCCGCGGGTGCAGGCCGACACACCGACTTCCACGCCCACGCCTACGATTCTCCATGGGATCAGCTTACTTAAGGGCTGTGACAGCCCGACGGTTGTGGGACAACCGTACGTTTGCACGTATCAGGCTCAAAACGTCGTCGACACCGCACATGACACCTTGACCATCACATCGGTGGTCGATGTTGTGCACGCCACTGCTGGTGACGTCACTTCGAATAATCTCTTGCCGACACCGACGTCTCTCACATTGGCTGGGGGGGCGACCTGCAACGTTGGCCAGACACTCTGCACTCTCCCATTCGGCTCTTCCGTCACCTTTACCGTTAGCTTCTACAAAGTTGCTCCTGGTGATCCGAACCCGCTAACCGACACGACGACATTGACCTTCCAGGACACTTGCTCGGCTGGCACTCCTACTGCCAACTGTCCGCTAGGTCAAACCCTGCACGCTCAAACTGGTTCCCAGACTGAGGTGCAGACGCCCACGCCCACGCCGACCGATACCGCGACAGCCACGCCCACGCCGACCAATACCGCCACACCCACGCCGACCAACACCGCCACGCCTACGCCGACCAACACCGCCACGCCTACGCCTACGGACACCGCCACGCCCACGCCTACTGACACCGCCACTGCTACGCCGACTGACACTGCTACTGCCACGCCGACTAACACCGCCACGCCCACGCCGACCGACACTGCTACACCCACGCCGACCAACACTGCCACGCCTACGGCGACTGACACGGCTACGCCTACGCCTACCGATACCGCCACGGCCACGCCGACTGACACCGCTACGGCTACGCCGACTGACACCGCTACGGCTACGCCGACTGACACCGCTACGGCTACGCCGACTGACACCGCTACGGCTACGCCGACGGTGATCATTACTTTCGCGGCGACGGACACCGTTACGCCGACGGCGACCAGCACTTTCACGCCGACGGCGACCAAAACGTTCACACGGACTCCTACAGCAACAAAGCCCTGTGGGTGCCCCACGTGCACTCCGACCCCTACTCGCACCAAGACGCCGACGCCGTCTAGCAGCCATACGCCGACTCCTACAGCAACAAAGCCCTGTGTGGGCCACACGCCCACGCCGACGCCTATTCGCACCAAGACACCGACGGCTACCCGCACCAAGACACCGACGCCAAAACACACCGCTACGCCGACGCCGAAGCATCGTTGTTATTGGTGGAGCGTGAACGACGTCAATGGTGATCAGCACGTCGATCTGTACGATCTGCTGGTTGCCATGAAGGGGGACTCTGGCTGTCACCAGATAGTGCGGTGTGAGGCGTAGCTGTTGCAGGTCCCCAAACGTCTGCTCGCCCTGGTCCTCGCGGCCACCGCGGCCCTGTGGCTGTTCGGCGAACGCGGACGCCTCGTGCTGCCCTCTTCTCTGCGCATGGTGCGCGCGGGGGGCCGGCGCCGGTTCCTGCCCGGTCTCCACGGCTACGTCTACGGACGCTGGACGAACCAGTACATCAACGTGCTTATCCACCACGTAACGCCGCGCCTGGGCGAAGGCGGAAAGAAGTGGCTCTCCGACCGCTATCACGGCAAGGTCCTCACGCACGACCAGGCGGAATCGATTGTGAACCTGGACCACGATATTCCGCTGACGGACCTGGAGCAGATCGTTCCCTACCCTATGGCGCGCAGCATCCTGCTGAACGCCTCGCCGGACGTCGCCGCCTACGAGTGCTCCTGCCGTCACGCCCGAGCCAACCCCTGCCGGCCGACACAGGTGTGCATGGTTGTCGGCACTGAGCCGGTCGACTTCATCCTCGAGCACAACCCGCAGAGCAGCCGTCGCCTCTCGCGCGAAGAGGCGCTGCAAATCCTGAAGGAAGAGCACGAGCGCGGCCACCTGCACTCCGCGTGGTTCAAGGATGCCATTCTCGACCGCTTCTACGTCATCTGCAACTGCTGCAAGTGCTGTTGCGGCGGCATAGAGGCGATGGTGAAGCATGGCATGCCCATGCTGGCCTCTTCCGGTTTCGTCGCGAACATCGACGCAGCGGCCTGCAACGGCTGCGGCATATGCGTCGAGCCGTGCCCCTTCGACGCCGTATCGCTTGTGCGCGACGACCGAAAGGGCATCCCCCTCGACGTAACTTCGCTGGCGCCTGCCATCGAACGCGACTGGTGAGCCTCAGGCGCCAGGCAGCCGAGCGTTCCAATCCTGACACGCGAACAGCGTAGTGCTATCGCTCGAAAAGCGGCGGTTGCACGGTGGAAGAACCGCGCGGCCCGATAGATGTAGGCTCAGGACGACTCTCGGTCTTCGCCACCGGTGGGGTTGGTGGCGAGATTGAAACTATGCCATCGATGGCATCCTGAACAGCCTGTGCCATGGCCTTGCCGTCCTGCTCCGCTAGGCAGTTCTCAGCCCACTCCGCACACATGGCTTGCCATAGGGTACTACCGCCAAGCAAAAGGCGACTGGCCGCATCGTTGACCCAGACGTGGTGATCAACGAAATTCATAACCGCCGAACACGTATCGCTAACTTGTGAGTGCGGACGTCCCACTCGGGCACTAAGCCCTTGCCAATTCCGATCGTGGAGGGCTGCAAACACCACTCGTTCGGGCGCATCCTGA
>JBEKDP010000082.1:0-8630 GCA_050014295.1 Dehalococcoidia bacterium
GAGCTGTGGCGCGCGGTCGTCACGGTGCCCTGGACGACGAACACGTCGGCGCCCGCCTCGACCGCCGGCTCCGCGAACCGCTTGGCGTTCGCCGGCGTGCAGGAGACGGCGCAGCGCGCGCCCTGACGCTTGATGGCGCTCACCCGCTCGCCGACCAGCTCCAGGCGCACCGGCTGGGAGTACGCCCGCTGCAGCAGCGCCCCGACCTCGCTCTCCGCCGCCGCCGCGATCTCCGCGAACACCGCGTCGGGGTCATCGTAGCGCGTCTGCAGGCCGTCGAGGTTGAGCACGGCGAGGCCGCCGAGCTGGGAAAAGGCCACCGCCGACCGCGGGCTGACGACCGCGTCCATGCCCGCCGCCAGGAACGGCAGCTCCAGCTTCACATTGCCGAGAGTGAAGGAGACGTCCGTCAGTTCCGGGTTGATCGTGACGTCGCCGGGAACGATCGCCACCTCGTCGAACCCATAGGCGCGGCGCATCTGCTTGGCGCCGGGCGGCCCCACGTGTGCGCCTTCCCGCAGCTCCGGGTCGACCGTCGGTGTCGAAGATAACGACCCCCGTCCGGGGACGCCTTGCCAGCCAACGTCCCTCATCGCACCTGCCTCCGTTCGCTGATAGGGAATACCGCGCGTCGAGAAGTGTATAGAAAACTATAGCAAACCAGGCGGCAGGGGGTCAACGGCGAAAGGCCCCCAAATGGTATAATTTCTCCACATGATTAGGCACGTAAACATTTCTTAACATAATGCAAGCATCCTTTGGGTGTAATCGTCATGCATCCACTTGATGGCCCTCGCCTCAAGGTCCAGCGTGCAGAACGTCAACTCCAAGCGTATAGGCAAGCGGAGCAGGCTTTCGTCAAGAAAGCCCAATACAAGATTGTCAAGGCGGAGTTCAATCCGAAGACTGGAAAGAACGTGTATCGCGTTCGTGAGAGTGTCCCGCCGCCCCTGGAGTGGGGTGCATGGCTTGGCGAGATTGCGCACGATCTTCGCTCCGCGCTCGATGGCCTTGCTTGGCAACTTGCCCTCCTAAACCCCGGTGAGCCCTTCGAGTACACTGGCTTCCCGATATGCATCGTGGGAAGGGGAAAGACTAAGGTAATAGGCGGCAGGCGCTATGGCCCCTTCTGGCGCCGTGACAAGCGAGCGCCGCTCCAGAGCGTTGATAGGCATCTCTGGACACGCATCGAGGCGTTTCAGCCATATAAGAGAGGGAACGGGGGTCGGCACAGCCCCCTTTTTCTTCTCCACGAGTTGAACAACACTGACAAGCACCGCCTGATCCAAGTCGTCGGAATCAAATCTGGTGTGTTCAGCTGGAGTGGGTGGGGTGACGACGTTGAGCACCCCTCCTTCGCCACCAGCCGACCCGTCGTATTGAAAGACGGCGCAAAATTCTGCGAACTGAGTCCGCGCGCGACAATGCTCTCCGACCTCATCCCGCTCATAGCATTCAGCGAAGGATGCCCAGCGGTTAAGAACCGTACGGTTCATTTGACCCTTCGTCGCATCCTTGAAAGGGTCTCGGAGATTGTTGAGAGTTTCGAGCCTGAGTTTGCGTAGCGCTGCTTTCGTCTCCCAAGCGGCGTTCGCGTCGCCCTTGACTCTACTCGTGATTAGCCTCTACAAGTCATGGGACGGTTACCTAGCATAATGCCAACGCTTTACCTCGTCGCCACGCCAATCGGAAACCTCGAAGACATCACCCTCCGCGCCCTCCGGACGCTGCGCGAGGTCGCCCTCATCGCCGCCGAGGACACCCGCACCACGCGCAAGCTCCTCTCCCACTACGAGATCCGCACCCCCTTGACCAGCTACAACGACCGCAACAAGCGGCTGAAAGCGCCCGTCATCCTCGACCGCCTCCGCGACGCCGACGTCGCCCTCGTCTCCGAAGCCGGCATGCCGACGATAAGCGACCCCGGCCAGGACCTCGTCCTCGCCGCCTGGGAGATGGGCGCCCGCGTCGTCCCCATTCCCGGCCCCTCGGCGGTCACCACCGCGCTGGCGGTCTCCGGCCTGCCGTCCCGCACCTTCACCTATCTCGGCTTCCTCCCCCGACAGACCGGCGCCCGGCGGCGTCTCCTCCGCTCCGTTGCCGCTCGGACCGACACGTTGGTCGCCTTCGAGACGCCGCACCGCCTCCGCGACGCCCTCGCCGACATCCAGCGGGAGCTCGGCGACCGCCCCCTCGCCGTCTGCCGCGAGCTGACCAAGCTCTACGAAGAAGTCTTCCGCGGCCCCGTCTCCGAGGCGCTGGCGCACTTCGCCGAGCCGCGCGGCGAGTTCACCCTCGTCATCGCCGGTACCCCCAATGCAGTCGCCGAAGAGTCCCCCGCTGTCGACGACGAGGTGCGAAAAGAGATGCGCCGCCTCCGCGCCGAAGGCTTGGGCGCGCAAGAGGCGCTCTCTCGGCTCTCGGCGAGCCATGGCCTGTCGCGCCGTCGCCTCTACCGCCTCTGGCTCTCCCTCAAATAACGCCGCCCTCGTTCGCCCGCACACCGACTCGCCGGGGGAATGCAAAGGGGGCGGAGCCCCCGTTGACTGGGGATTGGGGGCTGTGCCCCCAATCTACCAAACACCCCTAGGGCGGGTGGGTGGGAAGAGAGACGCGAATGTCACCCCTCGCGGCAGCGAGCGCTACGGGCACGGACGCCGATGTTGCCGCTGGCTGCGGGATTCATCCCGCAGAACTGCTTCTAACCTAAGCAGAGAATCGTTGATGTTGCGCCGCCGCGGCAGCGGGCGCTACGAGCCCGGACGCCGATGTTGCGGCTAGCTGCGGGAGTGCAGAGGGGGCATCCCCCTCTGCCGGGGGTTTCAGGGGGTGTCCCCCTGCTGCCCTCTGCCCCCTATCTCCTACGCCGACCGTATAATAAGATCGCTTCAGCTTCCGCCCTCGCGAGGTCAACCAATGCCGGAACGGATACTCATAGGCGTAGCCTGGCCTTATGCCAACGGCTCCCTTCACCTTGGCCAGATCGCCGGCGCCTACCTTCCGCCCGATATCTTCGCCCGCTACCACCGACTGAAGGGCGACGACGTCCTCATGGTCTCCGGCAGCGATCAGCACGGCACCCCGATCACCGTCCGCGCTGTCGAGGAGGGCAGCACCCCTGCGGAGGTAGCCGCGCGCTTCCACCGCGAGTTTGTCGACTCCTGGCGGCAGCTCGGCATCGGCTTCGACCTCTACACGACCACCGGCACCGAGAACCACGCCCGCGTCACGCAGGACATGTTCCTCCGCCTGTATGAGAAGGGCGACATCTACAAGGACACGATGAAGCTCCCCTACTGCACCGTCGAGGGCCGCTTCCTTCTCGACCGCTACGTCGAGGGCACCTGCCCCATCTGCGGCGACGCCGGTGCCCGCGGCGACCAGTGCGACAATTGCGGCAACCCGCTCGACCCGCAAGACCTCGTCAACCCGCGCTGCAAGTTCGACGGCTCCACGCCCGAGGCGCGCGAGTCCGAGCACTTCTTCCTCCGCCTCAGCGCCTACAACGAAAAGCTCAAGGCGTGGCTCTCCGAAGGCAAGGAGCACTGGCGCCGTAACGTCCTCAACTTCTCGCTCGGCGCCGTCAAGAAAGGGCTGCGCGACCGCGCCGTCACCCGCGACCTCGAGTGGGGGATCGCCATCCCGCTGCCCGGCTTCGAGCAAAAGCGCATCTACGTCTGGTTTGAGGCCGTCATCGGCTATCTGTCCGCCGCCAAGGAGTGGGCGCAGCTTCGCGGCGAGCCGGAGGCCTGGCGCCGCTTCTGGCAGGACCCTGACCCAAGCTGCAAGAGCTACTACTTCATCGGCAAGGACAACATCTGGTTCCACGCCCTTAGCTGGCCGGCAATGCTCATGGCCTATGGCGGCTTGAACCTCCCTTACGACGTCCCGGCGAACCAGTACCTGAACTTCGGCGGCGGCAAGGCCTCCACCAGCCGCGGCACCGCCCCGTTCCTTCCCGACTTCCTGGCGCGGTACGACCCGGACGCCCTTCGCTACTACCTCGCTGCGATCATGCCCGAGAGCGCCGACAGCGAGTTCAGCGAGGCCGACCTCATTCGCCGCAACAACGACGAGCTGGTCGCCACCTGGGGCAACCTGGCCCATCGCGTCCTCACCTTCACCTACCGCCGCTTCGACGGCCGCATCCCGGAGCCCGGAGAGCTCGACGCCGATAGCCGGGCGCTCCTGGCGCGGGCGCAGGTCGCGCTCGACGAGGTAGGCGGCAACATCGCCCTCTGCCGCTTCCGGGCCGGCCTCTCGGCGGCGCTGGCCCTGGCGCAGGAGACAAACCGCTACCTGGACGACAAGGCTCCCTGGAAGACCATCGCCGCCGACCGGCAGGCGGCCGCGACGGCGCTCTACACGGCGCTGGCCGCGATAAACGCCCTCAAGACCGCCCTCTACCCCTATCTGCCGTTCACCTGTGACCGCTTGCACGGCTATCTCGGCTTTGACGGCGATGTCGCCGCGGGCGGCTGGCAGACAGTCCTGCCGCCTCCGGGCCAGGCTCTGCGCGAGCCCCAAGCGCTGTTCAAGAAGCTGGAGCCTCCAGCCGCCGAGGAGGCCTGAGAAACGTCATGTTCGATTCCCACTGCCACCTCCAGATGCGGGCCTTCGACAAGGACCTGCCGGCCGTCCTGGAAAGGGCGCGCGGAGTAGGGCTGGACGGGATCGTCGTCGTCGGGATGGACATTCCCACCAGCGAGCTGGCGGTCGAGCTGGCGGCCCGCCACGAAGGCGTCTATGCCGCCGTCGGCGTTCACCCCCACGACGCCAAGCTGGTCGACTCCCAGGTTCTCGACGCCCTCCGCGAGCTGGCGCGCCGGCCGCGGGTCGTCGCCCTGGGAGAGACCGGCCTCGACTTCTATCGCAACCTGTCGCCGCGGGAGGTGCAGGTGAAGGCGTTCCAGGAGCAGTTGGCGTTGGCGTCGGAGCTCGACCTGCCGGTCATCATCCACGCCCGCGACTCGATGACGGAGACCTTCGCCATCTTGCGGGACTGGGCGACGGCGCCACGCGCTGACGGCCGTCCGTTGGGCGTTCTCCACTGCTTCGCCGGCGACCTCGCTACGGCGCGGCAGTGCATTGAGCTGGGCTTCCTGATCTCGATGGCCGGAAACGTCACCTATCCCGCCGCCAAACGGATCCAGCAGGTCGCTGCCGGCCTGCCGCTGCAGCATCTGCTCACGGAGACCGATTGCCCGTTTCTACCGCCGCAGAGCCATCGCGGCGAGCGTTGCGAGCCCTACCACGTTCACGAGACCGTCGACTACATAGCTGCGCTAAGGAACGTCAGGCCGGACGAGGTCGCCGAGAAGACGGCGGCCAACGCCCGTCGCCTCTATCGTCTTGACTGATACGGAGAGTCGAGAATGACAAAGATCGCCACCCTCTACGAGCCCGTCCAGGCGGAGATGGTCGCCGTAGAGGAGATGCTGGATTCCCTGACGAAAGTAGACGTTCCCTGGCTGGCGGATATGCTGGGGACGGTCCTCTTCGCCGGCGGCAAGCGGATGCGCCCTGCCGTATCGCTTCTCGCCGGCCGGTTCGGCACCTTCCGCCGCGAGCAATCGCTGCCTCTCGCCGTCGCCCTCGAGCTCCTGCACACGGCCAGCCTCGTCCACGACGACGTCATCGACAGCGCCCGCGTGCGGCGCGGCCGGCCGACCGCGAGCAGCCTCTTCGACGACCACGCCGCTGTCGTCCTCGGCGATTACATTTTCTCCCAAGCGGCGCTCCTCGTCGCCCAGACCGCCAACGTGCCGGTCGTCCGCCTCTTCTCCGAGACGATGATCACGATGTCGATGGCGGAGCTCGCTGAAGACCGTGTCGCCTTCCACTACGATCAGGACATCGATGGCTACCTGGAGCGCATCAAGGGAAAGACCGCCTCCCTGTTCGCGGCGGCGGCGCACGGCGGCGCGCTAATCTCCGACGCCTCGCCGGCGCACGTCGCGGCCCTCCAGGCGTACGGCGAGAACCTGGGGATGGCCTTCCAGATCGTCGACGACATCCTCGATTTCTGCGGCGACGAGGAGGAGATGGGCAAGCCCGTCGGCAGCGACCTCATGCAGGGGACGCTCACGCTCCCTTCGCTGCTGCTGATCCAGCGGCACCCGCAGACAAACCCGATCAGGGATCTCTTCCAGGCACGGGATGGACAGGAGCACCTCGCGCGCGCAATCGAGATGGCGTGCGAGTCCGACATCCTGGAGGAGTCGTACAAGATCGCCCGCCGCTTCCGCGACGCCGCCTGCGACGCCCTGGCGTCCCTGCCCGCAGGCGCGCCGCGCGCCTCCCTCGAAGAGCTGACCGACTACGTCCTGGAGCGCCGCACCTAGACCATCGCAGCCGGCTCCAACACTTCCCCGCCGCGCTCACCACCGCCGACGTGCTCTCCAGCTATTGGGTTTCCGGGGGGCAATAGCGAAGTCCCAGGCCGGTTTGAACGTCTTCGGGAAGGCCGCACTGGATTAGAGCCGTTCCAGGGCCGGCAACTCCTACCCAGCTCCCGCCGGGCTGCCTCTTCATAATCCCGTAGGCCGGGTCCGTCACTTCCTCGGGTAGTGGATACAGGTGGTACGCTACCCAGACAGTGCCGGACGAGTCGGTGTAGTAGGTCTTCTTGTCGATTCTCACGTCCTTGATGGTCGGAGCCGAGAGGCCTAGGGCGTAATCTCTTATGGCTTTGTCAACGTCTTGTCCGGAAGCCGCTGAAGCGGTTGCAACTGCGTCGGTCTGGCAAACAGCGAAGCCCAATCCCGACTGAACATCTGCTGGTAGCTCGCATGCGATGTTGGCCACTCCAACGCCAGCGACTAGTTCCCAGTCTCCGCCTGACACCTTCCTCACAATTCCGTAACCTGGACGTACCGAGACGGGTGTAGCCAACACCTCAAATTCAATCCACTCCGTGCCGGATGAGTCGATGTAATGGTATTTGCTACTTACACCCACGTCCTTGATGTATGGAACAACCTTGGTCAAGAGCAAGCTTCTGATGATTTGGTCTATGTCCTCAGAAGCAGCAGACGCCGTAGCAGATGCGGCCAGTGGAGTCGGCGTATTTGAACCGGATTGCTCCTCTTCTTGGTTCTTGGATGACGCGCAAGAACCGGCAGCTAGGGCGGTCACCAGTACCAGCGCCAGGAGTACCGCATTCTTCTTGATGTCGTTGCTCCCTCCATGCTGCCAGAGCTAACGGACTACGTCCTGGAGCGCCGCACCTAGACCACCGCAACCGGGATCACGCGGCTAGCCTGTTACGGTACCTAGCCGCATACAACCACGTCCTCTTGATGAGCCACCAAGCCATCCACAGTACGTCGAAAATGAGCCATGCTCCCGATACAAGCGGAATCACTGCGAGGCAGGTAACGATAATCGCGGCCGAAGGGCCCCATCGGGAGCGGTATAGCCAGTTGAATAGTAGAAGCACAGCGATGCCAGTGGACGCGAGGTCCAACAGACCAAGTAGCGCCAGGATGACTAGGTCCCTGGCGGCGAATCCCATGGTGGCCTCCGCGGTGAGGAACTCTTACGGTCCAAAGTCTACATTCGCCGCGATCACGCGGCCAGCCTCTTACGATACCTGGCTGCAAGCAACCACGTTCTCTTGATGAGCCACCAGGTTACCCACAGCACGGCGAACAACGCGTACCCGCCGAAGAGAAGCGGGATCATTGCCAGGGCGGTTACCACATTGGCGCTGGTACGGCCCCAGCGAGGGTCAAAGTATTTCCATATCTGCCAAGCGGCGAAACCCGTCGATGCTATGCAGAACCAGCCAAACAGGAAAAATGCGATCTTTACGACAGCCGCATCCACCTCGTTCCCCCTGTATTCCTCAATATACGCCTTGCAGGACCGTTAGGGTTCAAAGTCACACGTGCGGTCCGCGTCGGAGCGTGTCCAGGAAGTGCGCCGACGACGCATTGCGCGCGCAGGCGGGACACAGCACACCGCCCGCCTCGATGCTCCAGCCGTTCGTCACCGGCTCCAGCGACGCGCCGCAACTCACGCACGCCTCCAGTTGCGGCCGGTACCCCAGGTGGTCGAGCAGGCGCATCTCGAAGAAGCGCAGGATTATGTCAAGATCGCCCTGCTCGATCGCCAGCCGTCGCAGCGTCTCCTGCAGCAGGCGAAAGACGGGGTAGTTCTCCTGTCGCTCCGGCGTGAACCGGTCGACCAGCTCCGCCACGTATAGCGCGCGCCCCGTCCGCTCCAGGTCCTCCCGCAGCGGCAGCGACGCGTCCAGCATCTGCGCCTGCGTGACAATGTCCAGCTCTCGACCCTTCGCCAGCATGAACGTCGTGTAGGTCAGGGGCTCGACGTGGCCCGCCAGCTTGCTCCGCGGACGCCGCGTGCCCTTCGCCACCGCTTCCAGCTTCCCCAGGTTAGGCGTGTACAGCGTGAGGATCTTGTCGGCCTCGCCGAGGCGGCGCTGCCGGAGCACGATGCCGGTGGTCTTATAGATCCGGGGAGCAGCCATGGATCGGGTTCTCTGCGGTGTCCGTCGACAGGTGGGAAGCCGCCTACACTTCCTGGCGACCTTCGAGGGCGCGGGCCAGCGTCACGTCATCCGCGTACTCGAGGTCGGCGCCGACGGGAAGCCCTCGCGCCAGCCG
>JBEKDP010000083.1:0-7835 GCA_050014295.1 Dehalococcoidia bacterium
ATCGTCAACGTTACCGTGACCGAGGGGCCCTTCCTCGCCAGCACCGGCCGTCACACTGAATGCCACCAAGAGCAAACTGACAACTGGCTGCGCTTCGGCTGCACTTCCACAGGCAGCGAGCCCGGCCCTACCGGATCCGGCATCCTTGCCTATCTCACCCTCACGCCCAACATCACCTTCCGGCCAACCCTTGACAACGGCATCTGGGTGCACTTGATCGATTCTCGCAGCGAGACGCATCTGACCGATGAGCTCGGAAACCCAGTGCCGGTTGATGAGATAGAGGACTCCACCATCCTGCTGCGAGCCCTAGAGGGCGATGTCAACTACGACTGCCGCGTCAACGTCATCGATGAGCAGTCGGAGGCGGGACGCTACGGCTCGATCTTCGGCATGTTGACCTATCAAGTCCTCTTCGACCTCGAGCCGTCGATCCCCGATTCCGACATCGATATCAAAGACATCCAGTTCGTATACGGGAGAGACCAGACGACCTGCCAAGAGTTTCCGCCGCCGGAACTGACGCCGACGCCGACTTCCGCCGCCGGAACGCCCACCCCCACATCCACCTCCCCAGCGACGCCGGGCACCACCACGCCAACGCCGACGCTCACCCCGGCGACGACGACCCCAACAGTGACGCCGGGTGGCTCCGTAACGCCCACAACGCCAACGCGGACACCACCATCGTCGCATCACACCCACACGCCGACGCCCTCCTCGCCCACCGCCTCTCCTGTCCCGGGCGCCACCAGCACCGCTATCGCCAGCATCACTCCCTCGTCGAGACCCCAACAGACCGTGTCCCCGGCAGAGCGGACTCGCCTCCCCGGAAGCACGACCTCGCCGGCAGAAGTGACACCGGGCGAAGCGAAGGAGTTTCCCGGCTCGGGGACACTTTCAACCGCCGGCGGGCCTAGTGATGATGACTGGCTACTGGCGGTTGCGGCTGCGCTTGCTGTCCTCGGATGGGCAGCCATCGCGAGTGTCTTGCGCGCGGGTAACCGAGGGCTCGCCAGAAGCATCTCAGAAAGGGTAAGATCAATGACGCGGCGATAATGCCGGCCCAAGTGCGGAGGTCCGTCTTGAGGTTGGTTGTCGCGCGGCCGATATGATATTGGAGGGACGGAGCCCTCCGAGAGAGCAGAGTCCATAAGGAAAGAGGTGTCCCCCAGCAATGAAGAGTCAACACGAGCGCGCTTACCGATGCGTCAAGATAGCGGTATTGGGCCTGGCCGTGGCCCTGACCGGTCTGGCGGGGACTTCGCTGGCACAGGGGAATCCTGCTCAGATAACAGTGCAGCCGCCGTCCTCGGATCAGATCATCAAGGAAGGAGGCCCAGATTTCGAGGTGAACGTCGTCGCCAGCGACGTGCAGAACCTGGCCGCCTTCCAGTTCGGCCTGCAGTACAATCGCTCCGTTCTGAAGTTCGTGGGTGTGAAGGAAGGGACCTTGCTGGGGAGCAGCGGACGCCAAGTCAACTGCCCAGACCCGCGCCTGACGCAAGACGGCAATACGGAGACCCTGCAGTTCAATTGCGTCACTCTCGGTCCGCCCGTCTCACTGGGAGGAACCAAAGGGGCCGATGGCTCAGGGCTGCTTGCTACCGTGACATTCTCGCCGGTCGGGGGAGGCAATACACCCCTGAACCTGAGAGCCAGCGACAGCATCCTTGTCGCTGCCGAGATTGACGCTTCAGGCATGCCCGTGGAAATATCCTCCTCCTCCCAAAACGCATCTCTTGACGTTGTCGGGACCGGCGGCGGTTTCCGGTGGCTGATTGTCGGTCTAGTCGTCGTCGTCGCGATTGTCGTGATCGGTGCGGTTGGCGGAGGCTTCGTGCTGATGCGTCGTCGCTCCAGGGGGACTCCACTCACCCCCTAGCTTGCCTGGTTCTTCGTGGTCGAAATCGATTTCTGAACGGCGTCCGAGGATCACCCCGGGCGCCGTTAACCTTTTGGCACAGAATGCGTTTACATTGATGCGGGGAGATGATTCTCTAGCATGATGGACGCGCCCGAACCGCTGTGCTATGTTGATAGGCGAAGCTTCTTACGAGACAGGAGTTGGCCGTTTGGAGTTCGGGCCCGCCACTATGCCCATCTCTCCGGAGATCGACGAGGAAACCGTCGAACGAGCGAAGGAAGGCGATCAGCAGGCGCTCGGGGCCATCTACGACTGGTACCTGCCGCGCGTCTATCGCTACGTTCTTGCCCGTGTCGGCGAGGTGACCGAAGCGGAAGACCTAACGGAGGACATCTTCTTACGCATGTTGGGAGCGATCGCTGAGTACAAGAGACGCAGCGTGCCATTCTCGGCGTGGCTGTTTCGGATCGCGCGCAACCACGTTGTAAGCTTCTATAGAAAGAACGGAGTGCGCAAACACGGCGCGCTGGATGAGACCATGATCGACGGCAGGCCGGGACCAGCGTCAATCGTAGAAATGCGCCTCACCGTGGGAGAGGTAGCGCAAGCCGCCAACAAGCTCCCGGAAGCACAACGCGAAGTGATCGCGCTCCGGTTTGCGGTTGGGCTATCGGTAGCCGAGACCGCGCAGGTGCTGGGGAAGCAAGAGGGAAACGTCAAGACGCTCCAGCACAAGGCGGTGGCGCGACTGCAGCAGATGCTAGTGAACGAGCCGAAGCGGCTTGAAGCAGAGGGTTCGCCGTGACAGACCGTCTCGAAGAGATTTTCAGCGACTGCCTGGAGTCGCTGTCCAGCGGGCGGCGCACTCTCGCGCAATGCCTCGCCGCCTACCCCGAAGAGGCAGCGCGGCTGGAACCTCTGCTGACGACAGCCCTCCGCGTGGACGACGCCCTCTCGGCGGAGCCGCGGCCCGAGTTCGTCGCCGCCGCTCGCCAGCGCTTCTTGCGGGTGACGGCTCAATCGCTGACGGAGTCTTTCCGCACTGAGCCGCGGCCATCGTTCGTCGCCGCAACGCGCAAACGGTTCCTGGAAGCCGCCCAGCAGATGGTGTCCACCGGCAAGAGCCGCGCCTGGCGCCTCCCGTCGTTCCTGCGACCGTCGCTTTCCCCGCGGCCGCTGGCGGCCTCAATTTGCGTGCTCTTCCTTATGGCGTTTACCGGATTCGGCAGCATCGTCGTCGTCAGCGCCGGCGATGCCGTCCCCGGCGACTGGCGCTACCCCGTAAAGCGCGCCACCGAGGAAGTGCGCCTCAAGCTCGCGTTCGGCGAGGGCGCGCGCCGAGGAGTCAAAGTTGACCTTGCCCGGGAACGCCTCTATGAAATAAAGACCCTGACGGCCGAGGGACATCCGATCAGCGACAGCTTGCTTTCAGACCTGGAAGACAACACCAACTCTGTGGTCAAGAGCCTCGATAGCTCCGGTTGGAAGGCCGAGGATGCCGTCCAAGTGGCGGATCTGGCAAAGCAGCAGCAGCAGGCACTGGCGAGCGCAGCGCCGCTCGTGGAGCCACAGGCTCAAGACGAACTCGCAGAAGCGCAAGCGACCTCGAATGAGGCGCTAATGAGTGCCCTCGTCTATGCAGGAGGCGGAGAGGCTGCTGCTGAGCCCTCCGCGACGCCCACGCTCGCTGCAACGCCGACCACCGCCGTTACCGCCACGCCGGAAGGGGAAGCGCCGACTGCTGCTGCCACCACGGAACCCGGCGGAGCGACCACAGAGCCATCCCCTGTGCCGCCAACGCCGACAGCGATCGAGGTCACTCCAGTCCCGGGCCACGCGGTACGTGTGCCCGTGCCGGGGGAGGACGCCGGCCTGTCCTGGGACCTGGTTGTCATCGACAGGTTCTCCGTGGAAGTGCCCTCTGAAGATAGCGGCTGGCGCCTTGACGGCCTGGACTTTGGTGGTGGCACTATAGTCGTGGCGCCCTCCCTCCTTCGCATTGTGAGCGCCGACAACATGGCAATCATCGTCATCAACCCCCGAAACGGGGACACCTACTGGTACCAGTACAAGGATGGCTTTTTCCAGGAGCTCGTAGTGAGGGCGGCAGCGGGCGTCATCGAATGGCAGGCCGACGACGACGCAATAAGGGCCTTCGATCCGGCGAACGCGGATGTCGTCCTGCACATAGCCAACAGCATCGAGATCGCGCCGCCGCCTACCCCGACGCCGACTCCCACTGAGACGACGGCGCCGCAGGTGACGCCCACGCTGACCGCGAACAGCGGGCCCTCTGACTCATCCACGCCCATCCCATAGCAGTAGCCCGACGTCCCGCAGGCCGATCCCCGCTGGTCCCCGGCTTGGCGGCCGCTCCCTCAAGAGCGCAAGAGCGTTCGCATCTGCGCAGCGTTGACCACTGCCTTGTCGCTGACACAGTTGTTCATCAGCACATGCACCTCGCCCACGCTCGACGCCAGACGCTCGATGGGCGACACCCACTCCCGCAGCTCATCCTCCGAATAAAGGTAATCGAATCGGTCGGCCACGCTCGCGCCCCGACGCTCCCACATCTCGGCATTCCGGCCGTGAAAGCGCACGAGACCGACTTCGGCCGTTGCCTCCGCCAACGGCGGTACGCTGGAGGCGAAACCCTGCGGCTCGTCGACACAGACCAGGGGAATTCGGCGCTCCCGCAAGAATCCCAGAGTGCGCTCGCGGTTCCCCTCGGCCAGCCAGCGGTCATTGCGGAACTCCACCGCCAAGCGGTACTGAGGGAGACGTTCTTGCGCCTCCTCGATGTAGGCGGTGCTCTCGCCGCTCGGCAGGAACCAGGGAGGAAACTGGAAGAGTACGACCCCCAGCTTGCCCGCGCTGTACAGCGGCAGAAGAGCATCGGCGAAGCTCCGCCAGACTTGATCGCGAGGCTCGGAGGGTAGATCACGGTAGTAGATGTTCCGCCGCTCCTGCCACGCGCCTGGAAGCGATTCTCGCATCTCCTTCGAAAAAGCCTCCGGCGGCGTCGGATGGTGGGTGAGCAGACGGAACGCCTTGATATCAAACGTGAAATCGGCAGGGGTGCGCTCTACCCAAAGAGCGGCGTTCTTGTCGGTGGGCAAGCCGTAGTAAGTGCTATCCACCTCGACGATCGGAAACTGGGAGGCGTAATAGCGCAGTCGACTTTCGGGCGTCTTCGCCTCGGGTGGGTAGAAGCGATGCGAATCGACGAGACTCTTGTCTGTCCAGGAGCACGTGCCGACGAGAACGCGTCCGGTCATCTCTCGCAAAGGCCGTGTAAACGGCGGCCGACCTAACTAGGGCCGGCTGGGCTCAATCTCAGGCCTTTCCCTGATTCCTACACCGCCCCCCGTCGCCGTATGCTGTGTCCGCTCACGTTTCCGGAGGGCTGACAAAGCAAGCATACCGGAAGGCGAGCCCGGCGGCGCGGGCAACGATCCAACCCCACCGCAAAGCGCAGCCACCAGCCTACCTGCCGCCGAGCAGGTGCCCGTGCCGCCGTCCCCCTCCCTCCACCGAGACGCCGCCTCCGCCTGTCTCCATCCGCCGCCCTGCTCCTCGCCGTCCTATTCCTCGTGAAAAGAAGCCACCATTGCGTCGTAAATGGCCTGGTAGTTGCTGACCTGCCCGTCGGGAACCAACAGCGTGATAGACCACCCTCCCCTGTCGTCGGCGAAAAGCACCTCGACCTTATCGAGCACTTGCGGCTCCGGCGTTGTCTGGGCCGTGAGCTTGTATTCCCAGCCGTACGCGTCCTTGCCATCGACTTGGAACTGTGCCGCCGTATTGGGGCTGGAACCGATGAGTTGCTCCAGCACCGCCCGTTTCGCGTCGACGTAGGCGCGGGAGTCGGTGCCGACAGGTATAGTCTCACAAGTAATGGTCACGTTGGGGCGTACATCACCGATTGGCGCGGGAGAGAAGAAGGTGTCGCCCGATATATTCTGATACGATGCCTGATTCGCCTTCGCCTGCCAATCGATGGGATAGCGGACAATATAGCCCCTCTCCGGCGACTGATACTCCGCCAGGTCAGACGGCAGATTCTCCGGCGTCGGGAAGACGACCGGCTGCGCTGGCTGACAAGTAGTCATATCCGAGGAGGAGCTGCCACCGCCGCCGTTGCACGCGACCATCGAGAAAGCGGCGGCACCGGCAACCAGCGCCCCTACTGCGATTCCTATCTTCTTTTTGCTGTTCATCTGAAATCTCCCTGGGACTGTATCGACTGCACAGATGTTATCATCTAGGTAGTGGCTTTGGCCAGAGTCAGCTTCCCCAGCGGAGGGCGCCGCAATGAAGATCCACTACGGCCCAGTGACCGAGATCGAGGCGGACGCCATCGTCAACGCCGCGAACACCCAACTTCGACACGGCGGCGGCGTGGCGGCGGCCATCGTGCGCGCGGGCGGACATGCCATCCAGGAGGAGAGCGACCGCATCGGCTGGTGCGACTTGGGAAAGGCCGTGGCGACCGGCGCCGGCAGCCTGAAGGCTCGCTACGTGATCCACGTGCCCACCATCGACTACACCCACGGCCGCCGCGCCAGCCTCGACGACATCTACCAGGGGACGCGGTCGGCACTCCAGTTGTGCCGCGACTTGGGGCTGAAGAGCGTCGCCTTCCCGCTATTGGGAGCGGGCATCGTCGGCGTGCCCGCGCGCGAGGTGGCCGCGGCGATGGTGCGCGCCATCGCCGAGTTTCCCGACATCGAGAGCACGGTGTGCGCCTTCTCCCGCGCCGACCGGGAGGCGGTGGAGGGGCTGAAGGAGCAGTGAGCGGACCCCATCGCGAAATGGAGAGGTCAACCCGTCGCTAGGTTGCCTTCTCGGCGTACACCTTAAAGGTTACGCTTCCCAGGCCGCCGTTTTCCAGGCCGGGGTCGAAGCACACCGAGTGCCGGAGCCAGCCCTCATTCGGGTCCAGCCCTTCGGCGATACGGTCCCACATCAGGTGAAGACGTTCCATCATCGGGCTCAGCGCCCCGATGCACAGGGGACAGGTCGATTCGTTGGTGTTCACCGTGCTCCCAGGGCCGATCACCAGCTTGTCCCCCACCTTGCAGCCGGCAACGCAGTAATTGGCGTCGGTCACCTCGGCTATGATTCTGTACTGGAGCAGCCGCGAAGATACCAGCTTCTCCAGCCCCGGCGGCACCCGGTCTATGTCCTCGTCGGTCATGCCGAGGTGCTCTCTCAGAAACTTTCGAACCGATTCTCTCATCTCGCTCCTCCGCTCCCTTAACCCGCGATGGTGCGATGGCGCGCCTTGCGGCGCCCGCCTCACGACGGATACTATAGCCTCTGTTCGGCACCACGATCCACGTCATCGATGCCGCCAAGGTCGCATAGTCAATGATCGAGGAGGACCCCATGAGACTGCCAATCGCCGAAACCGATGCTCGACGCCTCCTGTCAGGCGGCCCCATTACCCTCGTCACCAGCAACTGGCATGGCAAGAACAACGTCATGCCCGCCGCCTTCGTCGCGCCCCTCAGCTTCGATCCCCCTCTCGTGGGCGTCGCGATCAGCCCGACCCGCCACAGCTACGACATGATCCGCAACAGCGAGCAGTTCGCCCTCAACATCCCTAGCCGCCGCCTCCTCCACCACGTCCAGTACCTGGGTAGCGTCAGCGGAAACGACGTCGACAAGTTCGAGCTGACGAAGCTGCCGACGTTCAAAGCGACGCGCGTCGAGGCGCCGCTAATCGAAGGCTGCGTCGCCTACATCGAGTGCGGTGTCGCGGACACGCTCCGCACCGGCGACCACGTCCTCTTCGTCGGCCTGGTGCTGGCGGCTTCCGCGGCCGCGGAGGCGTTCGACGGTACGTGGCGCTTGGAAGAGGATGACGAGAAGCCGCTCCACTACCTCGGCGTCAACCGCTACGCCCTCCTTGGCGAAAGGATGGAAGCGAGGATGCCGAAGCCGGCGGCGGCGGAGAAGTCCC
>JBEKDP010000084.1:0-7817 GCA_050014295.1 Dehalococcoidia bacterium
CGACGCCGAGCGCGACCCCGACGATCGTCACCACCTCGCGGATCACGCCGGCCGAGAAAGCGGTGAACGTGAACCAAGCGACGACAACGACAATTGCCAGGTCAACCCAGTTCATCAGCCCTTCACCTTAGAGCCGGCAGACAGGCGACCACCACCCCGCGACGCCTGGCGGCGCCGCCGATCACGGCAACCTTACGGCTCCCAGGGCGCCAAGTCAAGGTCATCAGCGCTCCCTGCTCTGCCGCATGTCAAAGTCGCTCATTGGGGGTTGCACCGATTCTATCGTACATACTCGGCCCATTCGCCAATAACGGAAGTGGACTAAGAATAGTCAGCCTCCGCCCTCCGGCGGTGCCGGTAGAGTCGGTCCAGTAGCGCCAGCGACAGCAGCCCGAAAACGTACCCGCCGAGCACGTCGCTTGGCCAGTGGGCCCCCACGTACACGCGCGCCGGGCCCGTCGCCAGGATCATGAATACGCAAAACGCTCGGAACAGCCACCGCAGACCGCGATTGCCTGGAATCCGGCCGGCGAGAAGGAACAAGACGCCGAACAACACCACCGCGCCCACAGTGTGGCCGCTGGGGAAGCTGTGCCCCGAGGCGTGGTCCGTCACGCGCAGCAGAGCGCCGGAAGGCCGCGGTCTGCCAACGGCCCACGCCAGAAGCTGTCTCAAGCCCCGCGGCATGAAGGTGAGGACAACCAGCGCGCCTTCCCAGCGACGCCCCATGAGCGCGAAGATGGCGGCGAAGGCAATCGTAATCAGCGAAGCGGGCCACGTATCGCCGGCGAAGTTGGTGAAGGAAGCGATGTGGCCGAACCCCACCCGGTGAAGGTCTTGAATCCAGTGCGCGACCCGCAGATCGCCGGGAAAGTAGTCTGTTACAGCCGCGAAGCCCGACATCACGCCGAGCACCGCCAGGCCGGCCAGGCAGACGAGCCAGAACACGCCCCTGTTGCCGGTCAACTTTTCGACCAAAGCATCCTCCAATCCCTCGCCGATTATGGCAGCCGACGTGCGCGTGCTCAACTCTCGGACTGCGAGGCAACCACCAAAACGGCATCGCCTTGCCGCCAGGCGGCTTCAGCCTTCAAGCTATGTCTTACCCTGCGCCTTGACACCCTCGCGAAAACGCACCTACAATCAATATCGCGCCCGATTCGACTCGCCGTTGAGAACGTAGCTTCGGGGTTAGCGCGTTAAGAGGCAGGAGTTGTGGTGATGGAAGACCGGTCCAAGAGCGATCTCCTTCAGCAGGCCAAGGCCGCCCTCAGCGGCTTGCAGCAGATCGTCGTGTCTACGGTTGCCGGCGACAGCGTACGCAGCCGGCTTATGCCTTTCGCATTCGGCGACGACCTGACCGTTTACCTCGCCTTCGCCAAGGCGGACCCGGCCGCTCTCCTGCTCAGCGTCAACCCCGCGGTCTCCCTCCTTGCCGTCGGCGACCCGTCCACTGGCGAAGCGACGGAGCTAGAGATCACTGGCAAGGCTCTCCTCTCGGACAGGCCGGCCGAACGACAGAAGGCGCGCGACACCCTGGCCGGGCGCCGCGCCGGCAATCCCCCAAGCGAAGATCTCCGCTACGTCCGCGTCGTCCCGCAGCGGCTCGAAATGCGCAGTCGGGCCGAGCCCGCAGGCGCCCCCAGCGCGATCGTGCTTGAGTTCTCGGAAAATCGTCGCATTGTCAGCGATTGGGCACTGCTACGGAAGAAGGCTTTCGCCTGGCTGCTGGCCGTAAGACTGCCCTTCATTACCGCCAGCGTGACGCCCGTCGTCCTCGGCGGCACGATCGCCTGGGCCAACCGAGGCACGCTGAGTTGGGGCCTTCTCTGGCTCACCATCGCGGCTGGCGCTTTGATTCACCTAGGCGTCAACGTCATCAACGACTACTTCGACCACCTGAGCGCCAACGACGACCTCAACACGGACTTCGTGCGGCCCTTCAGCGGCGGCAGCCGCGTAATTCAGATGGGTCTTCTCACGCCCCTGGAGATGCTTGTCGGCGCCTTCGTCCTGTTCGGCCTCTCCAGCGCCATCGGCATATACCTGGCCGTCGCTGCCGGCGTCTGGGTCCTCGCCTTCGGCGCCGCGGGCCTCGTCTCGGGAATCTTCTACGTCGGTAACCCCATCAACTGGGGAAGTCGAGGTGTCGGCGAGTTGCTCGTAGGACTGAACTTCGGCATCCTCATGACGCTCGGCTCCTACTATGTGCAAACAGGTAGGATCGACTGGGCGCCCGCGATTGCCGCTATACCGGTCGGAGCCCTCATCGCCGCGGTCCTCTACGTCAATGAGTTCCCCGACTACGCCGCCGACATGGCTGTCGGCAAGAAGACCTGGGTCGTTCGCTTGGGGCGTCAGCACGCCGCTTGGGTCTACTCTCTGCTCATGGCGGCCCCCTACGTGGCCGTGGTTATCGCCGTGGCCGCCGGTGTCCTGCCCTTGCAGTCCCTGCTGGCCTTCCTCACCCTGCCCCTGGCCGTCCGCGCCGTCCGCGTCGCCAATCGCTATTACTCGCAGCCTCTGAAGCTTGCGCCGGCCAACGCCCTTACAATCGTCATCCACCTCGCCACCGGTCTTCTCCTTACCCTGGGCTACGTCTGGGACAGGTCAGGGCTGAGTGGGATCGGTTACTTGATCGGATTGGCGCTTCTCTTCGCCTTGATACTCGCCTTCGTCACGCGCGGCATCGAGCAGGAAAAACAGGCCTTCCTCGCCGCCCGACAAGCCCTGTCTGCCGGACAGGGCTAGTCCGCGGCAGCCGTGGCGTCCCCGCCGGACAAGCTTGGCCGCGCGCGGTTCGTTCGCGCCCTCTTCAACGGCATCGCCTCCAGATATGACGTCACTAACGAAATCATAACTCTCGGCCGGATCGGGCGCTGGCGCGAGAAGCTCGCGCGGGGGATCGACCTGCGTGCGGCGCGCACCGTGTTGGACATCGCCGCCGGCACCGGCGACCTGGCCCTCACCATCGCCCGTCATTCCCCGGAGGACACGCAGTTCATCGGAATCGACCTATCGCCACGGATGCTGAAGCGGGCGCAGGCGAAGGTCAAGGCCCGCTGTCTCGAGCGACGTTTCACATTCATTCTGGCCGACGCGACGGCGTTGCCGCTCAAGGACGGCGTCGTCGACTGCGCTGTCAATGCCTTCTTCTTGCGCCATCTCGTCTCCCTGCCCGCGGCCTTCGTCGAGTTCCAACGCGTCCTCCGACCGGGCGGCACCTTCGCCTCCCTCGAGTTGACGCAGCCCACGCTGCCGCTCTTCCGTCAAGTCTACGGCTTCCTGTTTCGCCATTGGATACCGCTGCTCGGCGGCCTCGTGTCAGGCAACCGGGCGGCCTTCGACTATCTCCCGCGCTCGTGGGCTTCCTTCCCCGGGCATCTTGAGCTATTGCGCATTCTGCGCCAGGCGGGTTACGAGCGGACAAAGTGTCTATTGATGGGGATTGGCGTGGCGGCCGTCCACTCCGGCATCAAGCCGGATGACGAGCCGCCTCAGGCGCTCGGACGAACGCGATAGGTGCAGGCTCGGTCGCCGCGCATCATGCAGGCATCGAGTTTCGTAGAGGCATTGAGAAGCCGGCCAACGAAGCCCAGATCCAGGTCGCAGATCATGCCGTGGGCTCGCGCGACCTCCGGGTAGGGGCACGTAAATCGATGTATCAGATAGTCCCCGCCGTCAGAAGCGGTAGCGGCGAGAGACCCTTCTCCTTGGATAATGTGGGTCACCTCCTCTACCCGCTCCTGCAGCGTCTTCCCCTCCATCCGCTCCCTGTACGCATCGGCGAAGCGGCCGGCGGCCCGCTGCAGAAGCTCCTGCATCGCTTGGCCACCCGCCGTGGCCTCCATCTCCTCCAGCAGTACTGCTGCAAGGACATCGTAGCGCTTGGGGTAGAGCCCATCGCCGAGCTGGGTAAGCGAATAGACGAGAGCGGGGCGACCAACGCGGCCCCGCTCCTGGTGCCCTTCGATCAAGCCGTCGCGCTCTAGGATTGTGAGGTGTTGGCGGATTCCGGTGGCGGTGAGACCAAGCAGTTGACCCAGGTCCTTGACGGATCCCTGTCCCTGGCGCCGGAGGTAATCAAGAATGTCCTGTCTCGTCGACTGCATAGCCCCGCGTAACGACTTGACGCATAAAAGCCAATAACTTCTTACGCAAGTATGCTAACATAGGCGCGCCCCACCGACAACCGCCGGCCCGCGTGCGTCCGCTCGATCCCGAGGCGCGGTCGGCGCTATAATCGCGACGACCGAGACCCAACGGGAATAGCCTCCGGAGGGCGCTTACTACGATGGCCGACAGAATCGACCCCATGGCCCGAAAGATGCAAGCCGACCTCATCGTCGAGACGGCTGCCCAGCAACTGCGACAGTTGCTCCACAACGCCGTCGCCCTCCTCGATCCCTTCCCGCCGTTCCCGGGGTCCTTCTTCACCTACGGAATCGAGGTCGAAGGCGGCCTCGCCGAAGGCCCGGAACGCGGTTGCGTCGTCCTCGGCGCCGACGGCGACCTCTACGAGCTGGAGATGAGCATCGACTTCACCTCTGGAACGGCGGACCCTGTGGCCGCCCGAGACGAGAGGCTGACCAGGCTCGACCTTCACCCCCGCGACTACGTTCTCTACGCCTACAACGCCCTCACCAAAGTCATCGAGCTGCTGGTGGAGCAACAGGCCTCGCCGGACGAGCCGGCGCCCTAGTTCCCTGCCGGGCCGCCGCTTCGTTCGAACGATATTCTTTCTGTTATCATCTACTGGGGACTCTCCGCCGAGAAGGCAAGCTAATGTTCAGCCAGGCCGGGACAGCTTCGCGGACCGCCAGCAGCAGGGCCAAATCCCTGAGTCGCTTCGGCGCGCTCCTCTTCGGCGCGGCGCTGGCGGCGCTTCTCACCCTTGCCCTCTTCCCCGTCTTTCCGCGACAGCTCCAGGTCCAGGAGGGCGATATTGCCTCCCGCACCTGGCAGGCGCCCCGCACCTTCTCGTTTGAGAGCACCGTGCTCACCGACAAGCAGCGCGACCAGGCCGCCGCCGCCGTCCCCGACGTCCTCGTCTTCAACTCCGATGCTGCGAAGGCGGAGCTGGGCAAGCTGGAGACGCTGATCAGCGAGGTTGGCAAAGTACGCGACTCCGGGGACCTGACCCGCTCCCAGAAGCTCAGCGCCCTGAACGGCACCGATAACTTTTCCGCGCCTGATTTTGGGTCTTTCATCCTCGACATGCCGGCCGCCGATTGGCAAAACGTCTCCGCTCAAGCCCGGACGGTGCTAGGACAGATGCTCGGCGGCACGGTGAATCGAGGCCAGGAGAACTCGCTTGTTGATCAGATCCCTCAGCATCTGGATTCTTCTCTGTCGAGCGAAGAGGCTGCCGTGGTCGACTCAATGGTCAAGCCCTTCATCGTCGCCTCCGACCTCCAGGTGGACCAATCGAAGACCGACGAGCAGAAGAAAGCGGCACGCGCCGCCGTCGTTCCGGTGCGCGTCTCCTACGCGAAGGACCAAACGATCGTCGCCAGCGGCGGCACCATCGACAGCACGGCGATCGAAGCGATGCGCGAGGCGGGCTTGCTCTCCCAGCGCCTCGAATGGCGCAGCGTGGCCGCCGTGCTCATCCTGTCCTGTGTCTCCGGCGGCACCCTCGGCGCCTACGTATACGCGTTCAAACCGGCCAACAGCGGCGAGCTCCGCCGCCTGTTGCTCCTCCTAGCGGTCACCGCGCTCGGTGCCCTTGCTGCCAAGCTCTATCTCCCCCTCGTCATGCCCGACCACAGCCGGCACTTCCTGGCCTACGCCCTCCCGCTCGCCGCCATCCCCATGCTGATCGCTGTCCTCGTCGAGGCGCAGCTCGCGGTGGTCGTAGCGGCTGTCCTCGCCGTGCTCGTTACCTTCGTCATGGTTTACCTGCCGGACGTCTCCGCCGCCGTTACGTCGAGCCCCCTGGACGCTCTCCGCGCGGCCGCCGTCTACGGCTTCGGCGGCGTCGCGGGAGCGCTCGCCGTCCACAAGGCTGAACGCCTTAACCGTTTTGTGCTTGCGGGCATGCTCGTCGGCGCCGTTTCCCTGGCCGTCCTGATGGCTGTCTGGATGCTGGATACCGATCGGAAGGTGCTCGATATCGCCTGGATCGCCCTGATCTCGGCAGTCAGCGGCCTCTCCTCCGGAATACTGGCCGCGGGCGCCTTCGTCAGCCTCGGTTTCCTGTTCGGCATTACCACGCGCGTGCAGCTCATGGAGCTTGCCCAACTCAATCAGCCCCTCCTCCGACGGCTGCAGGATGAGGCGCCGGGGACCTTCCATCACAGCATCATCGTCGGCAACCTGGCAGAGCGCGCCGCCGACCTGATCGGAGCCGACTCCCTCCTTGTCAGGGTGGGCTGCTACTATCACGACATCGGCAAGCTCCGGCAGCCCGGATACTACATCGAGAACCAGATGACCGGCGCCAACCCGCACGACGAGATAGACGCGCAGACCAGCGCTCAGATCATCTCCCGCCACGTCCCGGACGGCGAAGACCTCGCGCGCGACCACGGCCTGCCGACCCAGGTCCGCGACTTCATAGAGCAGCATCACGGCACGGGACGGGCCAACTACTTCTACCGCAAGGCGCTCGAAGCCGACGACAACGTAGACCCCGCCCTCTTCTCCTACCCTGGGCCCAAGCCGCAGAGCCGCGAGGCGGCCATCGTCATGCTCGCGGACTCGGTCGAGGCGACCATCCGCAGCAGCCCCAGCCGCTCGCCGGACGAGATCGATGCCCGCGTGGACGAGGTCGTTACCGAACGCATTGCGGAGGGCCAGCTCGACGAGTCGGACCTGACTCTGCGCGAAATCAAGGTCATCTCTGAGTCGTTCAAATCGACCCTCAAGGGCGTCTACCACCCTCGACTCGAATACCCGGCGCCCGGAGAAGCCGAGATCAGCAAGACGCGTCGTCGCCGCCCTCGCGCCGCGACCTCCTCGCCTCCCGCCCTCCCTCTCGACGATGACGGGGGCGCGCGGTGAGGGGACGCGCCTTTTCTGTCCCGCACGCTCACTGCTGCTGATATTGGGGATACCGCTAGAGCTATAGATCAGTTTCGTGTATAATCAGCCTGCCGGAACGTAACCGCCAGGAGTCTGCCTGATGCGCTTTGCCGTTGTCGTCTTCCCCGGCACTTGGAGCGACGGGGACTGTCACTACATCCTGAACACGATCCTCGGCCAGCAGGCGGACTACGTCTGGCACCGGCAGCAGGACCTCTCGGGTTACGACTGCATCGTTTTGCCGGGCGGCTTCTCCTACGGCGACTACCTGCGCGCCGGCGCCATCGCCCGTTTCTCGCCCGTGATGGAGGCCGTGAGCCGCCACGCCGAGAGAGGCGGCCTCGTGTTTGGCATCTGCAACGGTTTTCAGATTCTGTGCGAGGCCAATCTCCTTCCCGGCGTCCTCATGCGCAACGATAGCCTCCAGTATCGCTGCCAGCCGGTCTACCTGCGCACGGAGAACGTCGCCACGCCCTTCACGGCGCGGTGCGAGCCGGGCCAGATCCTGACGATTCCGATCGGTCATGCCGACGGCAGCTTCTACGCCGACCCCCAGACCCTGGCTTTGCTGGAAGACAAGGGCCGCGTGGTCTTTCGCTATACGACGGCGGACGGCTCGGTCACGCCGCAAGCCAACCCCAACGGCTCGCTGAACAACATCGCGGGCATACTTAACGATCGGGGGAACGTCCTGGGCATGATGCCCCATCCCGAGCGGGCCGGTGAGCGCCTAATGGGCAGCGAGGATGGCCTGTTCATCTGGCGCTCGATCCTGGAGAGCGCGGTCGGCG
>JBEKDP010000085.1:0-7801 GCA_050014295.1 Dehalococcoidia bacterium
CGGGAAGACCGGCGCTGAGTCGCTCTCCACCGCGGCGTCCAGCGACAACCCCTCGCGCATCGCCATGATCGCGATGCCGTGCAGGCCGATGGGACCGCTGAGGACGATCTCGTCGCCCGCCTGCACGCGCTGCGGACCGATCTCGAAGCCCGGAAGGACAACGCCGATGCCGGACGTGTTGATGAACACGCCGTCGCCTTTACCCCGCTCCACCACCTTGCTGTCGCCGGTCACCACCTGCACCTTCGCCTCGCGCGCCGCCTCTTTGATCGACACGACGACGCGCCACAGGTCCTCCATCAGCAGCCCTTCCTCCAGGATCAGGCCGCAGCTCAGGAATAGCGGCCGCGCGCCGCACATCGCCAGGTCGTTGCACGTGCCGAAGACGGCCAGGCTGCCGATGTCGCCGCCGGGGAAGAACGGCGGCTGCACCACGTAGGAATCGGTGCTAAGAGCGAGGCGTTGGTCGCCGAAGCTAAGCAGGGCGCCGTCGTGCAAAGGCGCCAGAAAAGCGTTGTCGAAGGACGGGAGCAGCATGCGCTCGATCAGGTTCTGCGTCAGCCGCCCGCCGCCGCCGTGCGCGAGGAGCACGCGCGGGTACTCGCTGATCGGTATCGGGCACTCAGGGAACACGGTCGTCACCGGCTCTCTCCTCGTCGCGCGTACTGATAATAGGCCGCGCAGGCGCCCTCTGAGGATACCATAGGCGCGCCCAGGCAGTGTTCCGGCGTGCAGCCGTCGCCGAAGGCGGGACAGTCTGTCGGCTTTCGGACCCCCTGCAGCACGAGCCCGGCTATGCACACCTCCTCCTCCTCGCGGGCCGGAAGCTCAACGGCCAGCGCCCTCGCCGCGTCGAAGCGAGCGTAGGGGCCCTTCAGCCGCAGGCCGCTGCCGGGTATGACGCCGATGCCGCGCCACTTGTGGTCGACGACCTCGAACACCCTATCGATCAGCGCCTGCGCCTGGCGGTTGCCTTCGCGCGTCACCGAGCGGGCGTACTGGTTCTCGACCTCGTAGCGTCCCGACTCCAGTTGCGCCACCAGCATGTATATGGCCTGCAGCAGGTCGACCGGCTCGAAGCCGCTGACGACGATCGGCAGGCGATGCTTGGCGGCCAGCGTCTCGTACTCCGCGTAGCCGGTGACGGTGCAGACGTGGCCCGGCGCCAGGAACCCCTGGACGCGGTTGTCGGGGGAAGAGGCGATCAACTCGAGGGCGGGCGGGACAAGGACGTGCGAAGTTAACATAAAGAAATTGTCGAGGCCGTCCCTTTCCGCCAGAACGGCGGCCATCGCGTTGGCGGGCGCCGTCGTCTCGAAGCCGATGGCGAAGAAGATGACCTGCTTCTCCCGGTTCTCCCGCGCGACCTTCAGAGCGTCGACCGGCGAGTAGACCATCCGCACGTCGCCGCCTTCCGCCTTCACCGTCAGCAGGTCTTTCCCGCTGCCCGGCACCCGCAGCATATCGCCGTAGGAGGTGAATATGACGTCCGGCCGCGCCGCCAGCACCAGCGCCTGGTCGACGATCTCGATCGGTGTGACGCACACCGGACAGCCCGGGCCGTGGATCAGGGTGATCTGCTCCGGCAGCAGCCGGTCGATGCCGTACTTGAGGAGGGCGTGCGTCTGGCTGCCGCAGACCTCCATCATCGTCCAGGGGCGCGTGACGGTGCGCGAAATCTCGCGCAGCAGCGCCTCGGCGGCGTTGCCGTCCCTGTACTCGTCCAGATAGCGCATCACGGCTGCTCCAGCTTCGTCAGCATCTCGAACACGTCCTCCGCCTCTTCCTCGTTGATCTTGCTGATGGCGAAACCGACGTGCACGATCACGTAGTCGCCGACCTGCGCATCGGGCACCAGCTCGAGGTAGACGTCGCGGGTGGCGCCGCCGAACCGCACCTTCGCCGTCCGCAGGTGTTCGGCGTCCTCCCCTATCGACAGTATTTCACCCGGTATTCCTAGGCACATTTCCCGTCCATCCTCGCTGCCGCTATCACCATCTGCCCCAGGGCGATGCCGCCGTCGTTGGGCGGCACCCGCTGATGCGTGAACGGCCGGAATCCGGCGCTCTCCAGCAGGCGAAAGGCGCGCTCCGTGAGGTAGCGGTTCTGGAAGACGCCGCCGCTCAGAGCGACGCGCTTGACCCCCACCTTCCACGCGACCGCGACTATCGCCTCCGCCAGCGTGTTATGAAACTTGGCGCAGATGACGCCAGACGGCACCCGCGCCTCCCGCTCCCGGAGGATCTCCTGGAACAGCGGCTCCCAGTCCAGCACCAGGCGTTCTCCCTCGCGCAGGGGGAGCGAATAGCTCTCCTCGATCCCCTGCTCGGCGCGGAACTCGACCATCATCGCGGCCTGCCCCTCGAACGAGCAGACGGAGCGAATGCCCAGGAGCGCCGCCACCCCATCAAATAGTCTACCAGCGCTCGTCGTCACGGGCGAGTTGACCCCTTTCGCCAGCATCTGCGCCAGCAGCAGCAGGGCGTCTGCCGGGAAGGAGGCCGCCAGCGCAGCGTCCTCCAGAGCGTCGCCGCCCGACATCTCATGCAGCAGTCCGAGCGCCGTCCGCCGCGGCTCCTTGATCGCCGCCTCGCCGCCGGGCAGCCGGAACGGGCGGAAGTGCGCCACCCGCCGGTAGGCCCCGGCGTCGCCGAGGAGGAACTCGCCGCCCCATAGCGTCCCGTCCTCGCCGTATCCGGCGCCGTCCCAGGTCACGCCCAGCACCTCGCCCTCCAGCTCGTTCTCCGCCATGCAGGCGGCGAGATGGGCGTGATGGTGGTAGACCTCGATGGTCGGCAGGCCCAAGCCGCGTGCGTACTGCGTCGATAGGTAGTCGGGGTGGGCGTCGTGCGCCACCGCGATCGGCTTCACCTCGTACAGCGACAAGAGATCCTCGATCACCTTCCGAAACGCGAACAGCGCTTTCGGCGTCTCCAGGTCGCCGATGTGCTGGCTCAGGATGACGTCGCTCCCCTTCGAGACCGCGACCGCGTTCTTGAGATGGCCGCCGACGGCGAGCAGGGGCGGCAGCGACCGCTTCAGCATCACCGGCAGTGGTGCATAGCCGCGCGCCCGTCGCATCACCATCTCCCGGCCTAGTTGCACCCGCACGACGGAGTCGTCGACGTGGCGCTCGATCGGTCGGTTGTGGACGAGAAAGCGGTCGGCGATGCCGCCGATGCTCTCCAGCGCCTCCGTCTCGTCGGTGAGAATGGGCTCGTCGTGCAGGTTGCCGCTCGTCGCGACGACGGGAAAGCCGAGGTCGTGCATCAGCAGGTGATGAAGCGGCGTATAGGGCAGCATTGCTCCCAGGTACGGGTTATCGGGCGCCACCGCCGGCGCCATCTCCGTCTGTGGGCGGCGCTCCAGCAACACCACCGGGCTCTCCGCCGACGCCAGCAGGCGCTCCTCCAGCGGCGACACGTGGGCGTGCTCCTTCAGCGTTTCCAGGTCGGGGAACATCACCGCCAGCGGCTTCTCCTCCCGCCTCTTTCGCTCGCGCAGGCGCAGCACCGCCGCCTCGTTGCGCGCGTCGACCAGCAGTTGGAAGCCGCCCAGTCCCTTCAACGCCAGGACCTCGCCGGCGCGGATCGCCTCCGCCGCGCCCGCCAGGGCGTCGTCGCCACAGGCCAGTGTGGCGCCCTTCGCGTCCCAAAGCGCGAGTTGCGGCCCGCAGACGCCGCAGGCGTCCGGCTGAGCGTGGAAGCGCCGGTCGGCGGGGTCTTCGTATTCGCGACGGCAGTCGGGGCACATGACAAACGAGCTCATCGTCGTGTTCGCCCGGTCGTAGGGCAGCGCCTGGATGATGCTGAAGCGGGGGCCGCAGAGCGTGCAGTTCGTGAACGGATAGCGATGGCGGCGGTCCCGCGTATCGAACAGCTCGTCGCGGCATTGGGGGCAGGTCGCTATGTCCGGCAGGATGACCGCGACGCGCTCTCCTGTGGCGTCGCTGCCGCGGATCTCGAACGCGGCGTACCCCTCCGGCTCGAGGACGGAGTACTCCAGGCTCTGGATGAACGATAGGGACGGCCGCTCGCGCTCCAGGCGCAGGAGGAAGCTGTCCAGCGTCTCTTTCGCGCCCTCCGCTTCGATGAACACGCCCTGGGGGCTGTTCTTCACCCAGCCTTGGAGGCCCATCTCGTTGGCGAGCCGGTAGACGAAGGGCCGGAAGCCGACGCCCTGGACGGCGCCGCGGATCGTGATCCTCAGGCGCTGCATCAGACCTCTAGCTCGATTCGTTTCAGGATGCAGTCCGTTCGCCCGTCGAGCTGCACGTCACCGGAGCCGCAGCGTGGGCAGTCCGGGCCTGGCAGCGGCAGATGATGGTCGTGATGGTCGGGTATCTCCGGCGGGCCCTGGAAGCCGCAGGCGTTGCACTTGAGCGTCGATCTCGCCACGTCGATTCTCAGCGCCGCGCCCTCCGCCGGGCCTTCCGCGAGCGCCTGTCTGATCCACATCTCCATGCTGACCGGATCGAGGAACGTGAGGTCGCCGAGTTCGACCTCGATCGCGACCACGCTCTTGGCGTTGGCCCGCTCCGCCTCGCGGACGACCTTCTCCGCGACTTCCCGCGCGATTGTCACCTCATGCATGAAAGAAGTCCTCTGGAGTGCGCATCTCCGTATCCATTCTAGCAGAGGCCGTCCCTTAGCCGCAGTCGGACCGCGAGTGACGACGCCTGTTCACCTTCCCACTGTGGGAGTGCAGAGGGTCTCCTCTGCCGGGGGTTTCAGGGGGTGTCCCCCTGATTCCCCGCTGCCATATCTCCCTTACAGAACCGCCCCCTCCTCTGCTATCATGACGCCATGATACCGACCCCATTCCCGCGAGCCCGGCGTCGCCGCCCGCCAGATCAATCACACATAGCCGCACATCGCCCCAAACCCCAGATTCGAAGAACGCGCGAAAAAATAGATCAATTGAATTCAAATGGTCAATCAAACGCGGGCCCGCCCGTCCATTCTCCCCTGGCTCCCCGCCTTCCCCTGTGCTAGCATCGTCCCCAAGGAAGACGTCCATATAGCCACCTGGCAGGAGCGCCGATGGCCCGCCGGCCGACCTTCGCCTACGAGCGCCCCCTCTGGAGGCAGGGCCTCCGCCTCGTCGCCGGCGTTGACGAAGTGGGACGCGGCCCCCTCGCCGGCCCCGTCGTCGCGGCCGCCGTCGTCTTCCCCCCGCGAGCGCGCTTCGCCTGGCTCGCCGAGGTCGACGATAGCAAAGTGCTGTCCGCCCCCAAGCGCGAACAGCTCGCCGAGCGCATCCGCGCCAAAGCCCTCGCCGTCGGCGTCGGCTCTCTCTCCGCCGACCAGGTCGACGCCTTGGGCATCGCCCCCGCCGGCCGTCTTGCCATGGCCCGCGCCCTCGCCGCCCTCGCTCCCGCCGCCGAGTACGCCCTCATCGACGCCTTCACACTCCCCGAAGTCGTGCTGCCCCATCGCGGCATAATCGACGGCGACGCCCTCTCCCTCTCCATCGCTGCTGCCTCCATCGTCGCCAAAGTCGCCCGCGACCGCATGATGCTCGCCTTCGACGACCTCTACCCCGGCTACGGCTTCTGCCGCCACAAAGGCTACGGCACCCCCGAGCACCTTGATGCCCTCTCTCGCAAGGGCCCCTGTCCCATCCACCGGCGCTCCTTCGCCCCCGTGCGCGACTGCCTGTCGGCCGCGGAGGTAGCGCGATGAGCGACAGCCCCCGCCAGCGCTTGGGCCAATTCGGCGAGAGGCTGGCCGTCGCCCACCTGGAAGCCGCCGGCTATCGCATAATCGAGCGCAACTTCCGCTGCCGCGAGGGGGAGATCGACGTAATCGCCCAGCGTGACGCCGTCCTCGTCTTCGTCGAGGTGCGCACCCGCCGCGGCGACGCGATGGGCCGTGCCGTCGACTCCCTGACGCCGCTGAAAGGCGCCCGCATCAGCGCCGCCGCCGACGCCTACTGCCAGCAGCGGCCTGTCATGCCCGCCGAGCGCCGCATCGACGTCATCGCCGTCGACCTCTCGCCCGCCGGGCGGCTCCTGAGCCTCGACCACATTGAGAACGCCTTCCTCGGCGACGAGTTGCCGGCGCTGCCCGGCCGCTAGCTGCCCCATGTTCAAGCTATCCTCCTTCCGTCTCAGGGTCTTCCGGGAGTGCCGCCGCCGCTACAAGTTCCAGTACGTCGAGCGCCTGCCGACCCGTCCCTCCGCCCACAACACGATGGGCGCCCACGTCCATGCCGCCCTCAAGTCCTTCTTCTCCCTTGAAGCTGTCGAGGACCGCACCCCTGACAAGTTGCTCGACCTCCTCCTCGAAAGCTGGCAGCAGAACCGCGCCGGCTTCACCGACCTCGACGACGAGGAGCGCTGGCGCGCCCGTGCCCTCGCCCAGCTCCGCACCTTCGCCGAGGGCAACGACCTCACCGTCCGCCCCCTCCTCCTCGAGGGCTACTACGAGGCGCCGATCAGCCCCCAGCTCGCCCTCCTCGGCCGCATCGACCGCGCCGACGACGAGCCGGACGGACTGCACATCATTGACTACAAGACCGGCCGCCGCCCCGAGGAGGTCGACGCCGACCAGCTTCAGCTTTATACTATTATCCTGGAGCGCAATCTCGGCCGGCCCGTGGCCCGCGCCTCCTACCTCTACCTCGACGACGGCAGCGCCTGGACCGCAAGGCCTGACCGCGACCGCCTCGAGGAGAGCCTGGTCGCGGCCCAAAAGGCCTACGAGGAGATAGTGGCGGAGCGCGACTACCCAACCACCGTCGGCCGGCACTGCGCCTACTGCGATTACCAATCGATCTGCCCGAGCCGCGAAGAGATCGTCGGCAGGCGCCTCCTCGCGGAATGGTGATAACCAGCCATGCCCATCTATGAGTTTCGCTGCAACAACTGCAAGCGCCGCCTGAGCGTCTTCCAGCGCCGGATCGGCTCGCCGGTCGCGGCGTCGTGCCCCAAGTGCGGCAGCGCCGACCTCGCCCGCCTCGTCTCGCGCTTCGCCGTCGTCCGCAGCGAGGACCAGATGCTCGACTCCCTCGACGATGACTCGCTTCTCTCCGGCGTCGACGAGAACGACCCCCGCAGCGTCGCCGCCTGGGCCCGCAAGATCGGCTCCAAGATGGGCGACGACGCTGGTCCCGAGTTCGACGAGATGATCGATCGCATGGAGGCCGGAGAGAGCCCGGATGACCTTGCCGGCGGCCCGGAGGACGACTTCTCCTTCGACGATGACTAGCTGCCGGCTCCGGCTGCGTCTTCAGCGCCGACGCCACATCGTGTTAAGCTGTGAACCGAAGCCTTCGCGGAGCGGATAATGCCTATCTACGAGTTCAAATGCCGGGATTGCGGTCGCCTGACCAGCATCTTCGTCAAGTCGGTCAGCGCCGACTATGAGGCCGTCTGCCGTCACTGCGGCGGCGCCAACCTCTCCCGCGCCATCTCCGGCTTCGCCTACCACAAGTCCGAGTCCACCATCCTCGCCGAGTACGGCGCCGAGCCCAAACGCCCTGAAGACTACCGCGACCCTCGCCAGATCGGCCGCTGGGTCGAGCGCCGCTTCAAGGAGATGGGCGAGGAGCTGCCGGACGCGACCCGCCAGATGATCGATGCCGCCCGCGAGGGCGAGATGCCACCGCCCCTAGAGGGCCTTTGAAGGCAGGGAGCAGCATGTACGATCGCAGCCAGGAGCTGGAAGCAGTAGCCGAGGACATCCGCGTCGATTTCGGGGCCAAGCACGCCGCCCGTGAGGTCGGCCTTGCCGCCTGCCGCCAGGCGTTGCGCCATTCCGCCAACGCCGTCCGCGTCGTCCATCGCGGCGACTTCCCT
>JBEKDP010000086.1:0-7761 GCA_050014295.1 Dehalococcoidia bacterium
GCAAGCCCGCCGAAGCCGATCTCAGTGAGGCTCTCCATCACTTCCTTGTGGCCGGGCGGTCCGACGATCACGATCTCCTCAGTCCTCCGGGTCACGTACTCGTAGTCCAGGAAGAGGAAGGGCAGGCCGAAGAAGTGGTCGGCGTGGAAGTGGGTGATGAAGACGGCGGCGATCTCCAGCGGCGAGATTTGCAGCTTGTTGAGATGGGGGAGCACCGTCGGCGGCGCGTCGAAGAGGTAACGTCGGTTGAGGAGGAAGCAACTCCAATAGCGGTCGCCGACGAAGGCGTTACCCGAACCGAGGAAGGTGAGCTCGAGAGGCGGCACGACTAAATCGATCCTCCGCTGTCGATTACTAGCACTACTTTCGTTGGCGGTCAAGATTGCCCCCCGCGACCCCTTGACAAGGGTAGGACGGGTGTTCTATTCTCTGGCTGATGGATAGAACATATGTATCACGGACACGGGGGCAAGGGCGATGCTGAGCGCAATGATCATCGGGCTATCTGTGACGGCGGGAGCGGCCTACCTGGCGTGGCAGTGGTGGTCGCAGGAGCTGGCGGAAGGAGAATGAGGGAACGCGGCAGGCAAGTCGGGTTTTTGCCACTTCTGCCGGTGGTCGCTGCTAGCGAAGATTAAGGGGGCACTGTATACTGCTTGGGAAGGGCTGGGACGTGATATTCATTTTCTTCGGCCTCCTGCTGGTAGCGATCGTGCTTCTCCTGATGCTGGTGGTCTTCGGCTTCACGCTGCGGGCCCTCTCCAGCGTGCTGCTGATTCCCGGGCAGGCCGCCGCCCTCTTCACGAATGAGTCGGTGCGGCGCAACGAGGCGCTCAAGCACGCGACGATGAACGTCATCGAAGAGCGGTTCGGCCCCAGCGGGCTGAACGGCGTCTCCCAAAGGAAAGGCTTCACGCTGGACGGCGTCGCGCCGCCGGACATCATACTCGCCGCCGCGCAGGAGGGGCTACGACGTCTGCGCGACGGGGAGCGGCGTCTGGCGATCCACCGACGCTGCGTGCCGGCCATGGCCACGGCGTGCCTGCTGGGCGCGCTCGTCTTCCTCGGCATCCTCCTCGCCATCGACCGCCTCAACCTGCTGAACGTGGTGCTGGCGGTGATGGTGGCGAACGCCCTTGCCCCGTTCGCGGGCATGGTCCTCCAGAAGCTGCTGCCGCGCTACACCGACGTCTCGGACCTCCACATCGTCGGCATCGCCGGCAGCCCGCTTGCCGGGCCCGAAAGCGCCATCCCGCGCGCGGCCCGCGAGCATTTCGAGATCCGCACGACAGTCGGCAAGTAACTTTCCCCCGCCGCCCGCCGAAGTCGGTTGACCGATAGCTGCGGCGTCGGCGAAACTTGGCGTGTTGGGGGAGAGGTCATGGAGCCGAAGATCAACGTCTGGGTGGAGAAGGATGGGACGGTCGTTCTCAGCAGCTATCGGGTGCAACTCCTTCAGCACATTGCGGAGGCGGGCTCGCTGGCCGCGGCGGCGAGGCGGATGGGGCTCTCCTCCCGGCGCGCCTCGAGCGAGGTCAGGGAGATGGAGGCGAGTCTTGGGGTGCGCGTCGTGCGGAGCGAGGTAGGGGGAGCCGGCGGCGGCGGCACGCACCTCACGCCGGAGGGAGAGCGGATAGTCGCGCTCTACCCGCGCTTTGAGGCGTCGGCGCTGGCGGACGTGCGCCGGCGTTTCGTCGAGCTGTTCAGCGAAGAGATGTAATCCGCGTCCGGACGGCCGGGTTACGGCGTCCGCAGATGGGCCAGCCCGTCTCTCAGGCTCTTCGGCGCGAAGCCGAACTGCGATGGCACGGCGTCGAGCGCGGTTGTGTTGTCCTTCGCCAGCATGTTCAACTGGTCGATCGTGACCGGAGGGCTCGGCAGGATCGACATCGTGCGGGCCGCCGGTCGCATCAGCCACAGGGGCAGGTGGATGGCCAGCCGGCGCTTCCCCAGCGTGGTCTTCAGCAGGTCGATTATCTCGTTGTAGGTGAAGTACTCAGGGCCACCGATCTCGATGAGCTGGCGGTCGTGGGCGCCCTCGCTGAGACTCGCGGCGACGCAGGTGACGACGTCTTCGACCCAGATCGGCTGGAAGCGGGTCTTGCCGTTGCCGGCGATGGGGACCACGGGCGCCTGCTTGATGAGGCGGGCGAGGCGGTTGAAAAAGTCGTCCTCCGGGCCGAAGAGGAGCGAGGGCCTGAGGATAGTGTAGTTGAGCTTGCTGGCGGCCAGCGCCTGCTCGGCCTCCCACTTCGCGTGCCAGTAGGGGAACTTCGGGCCCGGCGCCGCCCCGATGGCGCTGACGTACACCAGCTTCTTGACGCCGGCCTTCTCCGCCTCGCGGACGAGGTTGACGGTGCCGCCGTGGATGACGGCATCGAAGGTCTGAGCGCCTTTCGCCACGATGATCCCGGCCAGGTTTGCGACCATGTCGACGCCGGCGAGCGCCTGCGCCAGTCCCTCGCCGGTGACCACGTCGGCACGCGCCTGCTCGACGGCCGCCGGCAGGTCGACCTTGCGGCTGCCGCGCGCCGCGACGCGGACCGGCCGACCGCTCTCCGCCAGTCGCGCCACCAGGTGCCGCCCAATGAATCCGGTGCCGCCGGTGACTAGGATCATCTCCTCACCTCACAGTGCCGCTGCATTTGCGCTCAGCGACCGGTCATTTGCTCCAGCCTGTCTGGGTAGCGAGCCCCTTGCACCGTGATCTTGGAGGCGGCGCTATCGATCTCACGGAGATCGTCGGGCGTAAGTTCGACGGCAGCCGCTCCGAGGTTCTCCTCCAGGCGTTCCAGCTTCCGCGTGCCGGGGATTGGAACAATCCACGGCTTCTGGGCAAGCAGCCAAGCCAGTGCTATCTGAGCAGGGGTCGCCTTCTTCCGTTCTCCGATCTCGCGAAGCAGATCGACCAAGGCCTGGTTCGCCTTCCGAGCCTCCGGCGTGAAGCGAGGAACGATGTTGCGGAAGTCAGAACGGTCGAACGTAGTGGTTTCGTCGATCTTTCCCGTGAGGAAGCCCTTCCCGAGAGGACTAAACGGAACGAAGCCGATTCCGAGCTCCTCGAGCGTCGGTAACGCTTCCCCTTCAGGCCTTCTCCACCACAGCGAGTATTCGCTCTGGACTGCAGTGACCGGCTGCACCGCGTGTGCCCGACGGATCGTTTGTACTCCTGCTTCGGAAAGGCCGAAGTGCTTGACCTTCCCTTCCTGGATCAGGTCCTTCACCGCCCCAGCCACGTCTTCGATCGGCACGTCCGGGTCAACACGGTGTTGATAGAACAGATCGATGGCCTCGACCTTGAGTCGCTTAAGCGAGGCCTCGGCGACCTGCTTGATGTGCTCCGGCCGACTATCCAGGCCTATCTGCTCCCCCTTGGGGCCGAATTTGAAGCCGAATTTGGTGGCGATCACCACTCGACCGCGAAAGGGAGCGAGAGCTTCGCCCACCAGTTCTTCGTTTGTGAACGGGCCGTACGCTTCGGCGGTATCGAAGAAGGTGATGCCGCGTTCGACGGCTGAGCGAATAAGAGAGATCATCTCCTTCTTGTCTGCCGCCGGACCGTAGCCATAACTCATTCCCATGCAGCCTAGGCCGAGAGCCGAGACTTCCAGGTTATTGCTTCCAAGCCTGCGCTTCTGCATCGTGTCTCCTTTCAGGTGCCATCAGTAACTCATCAGGCTTTGTTGATGCTTGCTACTTGTCGGTCTGCGCCTGCTCGACGCCCTCCGGCAGGGATGGAAGGGAGGCTTCTAGAACTCAGTAGCGCCGCTGAAGTTCCAGGATTTGACCTTGAGGGTGGGCACGCGGCTCACGCCCATGATCGCCGAGTGGAGGCTGGTCTCGCTGCCGATCAACTCGACCTGGTTGAGCGCGTCGAGGTAGCTCTGCGTGAAGCGCAGGTTCTTGATCGGCGCCGTTATCTTCCCGTTCTCGATGAGGAAGGTGCCGTCGCGCGTCATGCCGGTCACTATCACCTTCAGCGGGTGGACGGGCCGGGTGTACCAGAAGCGGCTCACCCAGATGCCGCTCTCCACCGACGCCAGCATCTCCTCCTTCGTCGCAGTTCCGGCTTTGAGGAACATGTTGCTCGGCAGCGGCCCAAAGGTCGCGCCCGCCGGCAGCGCGTGCCCGGTCGAGCGCTGGCCCTCCCTGCCGCCGTAGTAGCTGTCGTAGACGATCCCCTTGGCGACGCCGTCCGTGATCAGCTCGACGCGCTGCTTGGGCACGCCCTCGAAGTCGAAGGGCATGGGAATCGTGTCGGCGGCGAGGCCATCGTCCCAGATGCTGACGTTCTCGCCCATCACCTTCTCGCCGAGGTGGTCGGAGAGGAAGCTGCGCCTCTCCTGGTAGGCCTGGGCGCCGAATGCGAGGTAGGCGAGGTAGTCGAGGATGTCGGCGACCGCGTAGTCTTCCAGCACGACCTCGTAGTCGCCGGGATCGAGTGACACGGGGTCGACACTGCGGAGGCACTTGTCGATCGCCTCGGCGGCGAGCGCTCCGCCGTCGATCTCGCCGACGTCGATGCCGAGGCGGTCGGCGTAACCGCTGCTGGTGCCGGACATCATCGTCGTGTTGATGTCGGCGTTCGTCTCGCGGTGATAGGCGAAGACGCCGAGCGAGTTGGCGACGGCGACCTCGCTGGCCGAGGTGCGGAAGGCGCCGGCGGCCTTTACGCTCGCCTTTCGGGCGGCGTCGCAGACGTGGGCGACAACGTCGGCGCGCTCGTCGGGGCCGCAGGCGGCCGTCCGCTCGACGTAAGCGTCGATCTGCGTGACAGGCCGCGGCGATGGCAAAGAGCGGAACTCTTCGTTCTCCTTCTGGTGGCGGGCCAACGTCGTCGCCCGCTCGACGACGGCGCGCAGCGACTCGTCGGACAGGATGTTGGTGCCGGCAACGCCGACCTTTTTGCCGATGACGGCGCGCACCGCCGCCTCGACACTGGTCTGCTCGACGTTCTGATGGATGTAGCTGTTGGCGAAGCGCGTGAGGGCGGAGTGGGTGCTAAACAGCAGCACCTCCGTCTGATCGGCGCTGCTCATACCAAGGATGCGGTCGGCGACGTTGCGCAGCTCGGGTTCACCGGGCAGCATAGGTCTTTGCCTCTCTAGGGTGTCCTTCCCCTATTTCATCAGCCCGACTTGGATGTTCCGGAAGCGGGCGGGCGCCGCGCCGTGGCCGGTGTGCGCCACCTGCTCCGGCTGTCCCTTGCCGCAGTTCGGCGTGCCCCAGACGACCCAGTGGTCGCGGTTGCAGACGGCGTCGCAGCTACCCCAGAACTGGGGCGTCATGCCGGTATAGGTGGCGTTCTTGATTAGGTCACCGAGCTTGCCCTTCTTGATCTCGCGGGCGAGCTCCGTGCCGAACTGGAAGTTGAGCCGTCTGTCGTCGATGCTCCAGCTCCGGTTGGTCTCCATGTAGATGCCGTCGTCCGTGTCGGCGATCAAGTCTGCCAGCGTCCAGGCGCCGGGCTCCAGGCTGACGTTCGTCATGCGGATCAGGGGGATGCGGCTCCAGTCGGAGGCGCGCATGGCGCCGTTGCTGCGCTGCCCGAGCGTTGCGGCCGTCTCCCGCGACGTGAGGTAGCCGACGAAGAGGCCCTTTGAGACGAGCGGCGTCGATTGCGCCGGAACCCCCTCGTCGTCGTAGCCGAAGGTGCCGAGGCCGCCGGGAATCGTGGCGTCGGCGGTGAGGTTGACGGCGTCGGAGCCATAGCGGAAGCCGCCCAGCTTGTCGGTCGTGAGGAAGCTGGTGCCGGCGTAGGCCGCCTCCGTGCCCAGGACGCGGTCGAGCTCGACGGCGTGGCCGCAGCTCTCGTGCACCTGCAGCGCAAGCTGGCTGCCGTCGAGGATAACCGTCGTCGCGCCGACCGGGCAGGGCCTGGCGGTCAGGAGCGCAGCCGCCTCCTCGGCGACGCGGCCGGCGTTGGCGGCCAGGTCGTAGCGCTCCACGAACTCCCAGCCTTCGGTGCCCTGATGCCGTCCGACGCTGTTGGGGTAGGAGCGCTGCTGCATCTCGTTCTCGCCGACGGCGGTCGCCTCGATGCCGCAGCCGGTCTCCAGCAGCTCCTGCTCGATGAAGCTGCCCTCGCTGCTGCCGAAGGTCTTGCTCTCCCGCTGGTAGTAGACGTTGGACTCCGCCATGACGATGCCCTTCACCCTCATCATCGCGCCGTTAGTCTTGAGGAGGAGGGCTATCTTGTCGTCCAGCGAGACGGCGAAGGGATCTTTCTGGAAGGGCGTGCGGTGGGTATTGGTGTGCGCTTCGGGCGGGCCGATATCCGCCTTGGGGCCGCCAGCGCGGGCGGACGCCCTGGCGATGGCGACGGCCTGCGCGGCCACGCGGTCGGCCTCCTCGAGCGTCATCCGGTAGCTGCCGGCGAAGCCCCAGTAGCCGTCGACGATGACGCGGACGCCGAAGCCCAGGCTTTCGTCGGCGGTGAGCCCCTCGACGTTCTGATTACGGACGGTTATCGACTCCGCGCGTCTGCCGACGACCCGGGCGTCGGCGTAGCTCGCGCCGCGGCTGCGGGCGGTATCGAGGGCTCGCATTATCAGGTCGCGCATTGGCGCCTCCTTGCTAGCGCGCCGGGGATCTTACGGACAGGAAATCGATTACCGCCTCGTTGCAGCGGTCGGCGAACTCGATGTTGAAAGCGTGATGGGCGCCCGGGAACATGATCAGCTCCGCGCCGGCGACGTGCTCGGCCAGGTACAGGCTGCCCTGCGGCGGGACGACGGGGTCCTCATCGCCGTGCATGAGGAGCGCCGGCGCGTTGATGTTGCCTACTCTGTCGCGAACATCGAAATCAAGGATCGCCGCCAACTGCTTCTGCCACTGGTCAGGCGGCGCCATGAGCGGTATTTGAAGCTTGGAAAGCATCCAGAGGTCGTCCTTGCGCTCGGCGATGAAGCGATCGCTGTAGCCGAGCCAGACCGTCGCTTCGAACGCGTCCCAGGCGCTGGCGGCGTCGAACGCCTTGGCCATCGCCTCGCCGGTCGTGGCAGCCGGGGGCCAGGCCACCAGACAAGGCGTCGTGCAGCCGAGGATAAGCGACCGCACGACGTGGGGATAGTCGAGCGTGAGCTGTTGGGCGATCATGCCGCCCATCGAGACGCCGAACACGTGCGCCGAGCTCACGCCGAGGTGGTCCAGCAGAGCGGCGCAGTCCGCGGCGTAGAGCGCCATGGAGTGCTCCTGCGGCTTGTCGCTGCGACCGGCGCCGCGGTTCTCGATGGCGATGACCTGGAAGCGCTGGGAAAGAGGGGGTATCTGAGCCGGCCAGTCCATGATGCTGCCGCCGATGCCGGTGATCAGCAGCAGGGGCTCGCCGGAGCCATAGACCTCATAGTAGATGTGAATGCCGTTTAGTTCAGCTTTGGGCATGCTCTCCCTGCATGCATCCTCTCTAGCGCCGCGTCTTGACCAACGCCGGGCCGGTCGCCGTCCTTTCCCGGACGGAAGCCTCCAGCCCCATGAGTGAGCGGAACATCATCAGGTAGTCCCTGAGATTGCGGGTAGTAAGGAAGTTGCGTCGCATCATCTCCTTCCCCCGTCGCCCCATCTCGTCGGCCTTGTCGGGGTTGTGGAGGAGGTGGAGGACGCGCCCGGCGCACTCCTCAACGGTGTTTACCAGATAGCCCGTCTCGCCGTCAATGATCTGCAGCGGGATGCCGCCGACGTTCCCCGCGACGACGGGCCGGCTCTTCCAGAGGCCCTCGGTCACGGAGAGGCCGAAGCCCTCGCGCACCGACTTCTGGATGA
>JBEKDP010000087.1:0-7707 GCA_050014295.1 Dehalococcoidia bacterium
CGGCTAGAGGGCGGCAGCCCGCGATGGCGACGGCAACCCAGGGACGGCTGACAAAGCTGCGCCGGAGGCTGCAAGAGGAAGAGCTCGACGCACTGCTCGTCTCGCAGCCCCAGAATAGGCGCTATCTGTCCGGCTTCACCGGCTCGGCCGGTTATCTTCTCATCACCGAGACAGACGCCGCGATCGCCACCGACTTCCGCTATTTCGAGCAGGCGGCGCGGCAGGCGCCCGACTTTCGGCTTCATCCCATCGCATCGCCGGCCTTCGAGGCGTGGCTGCCCAGCCTGCTCAGCGGGCTCGGCGGCAAGCGGATCGGCGTCGAGGCGGCGAACCTGCCGTACGCCGTCTTCCAGCAGATGGCCACGACGCTGCGGGGGCTGCCGCGCTCGGCGCAACCGCGTCTGGTGGCGACAACCGACCTCGTCGAGGGGTTGCGTGCGATCAAGGAGCCGGAGGAGATCGCGGCGATCCAGGCGGCGGTCGACCTCGGCGACGAGGCGTTCGGCCACCTGATGGAGCTCCTGGAGCCGGGCTGGACCGAGCAGCGGGCCGCCTGGGAGGTCGAGCGGTACATGCGCGAGCACGGCGGCGAGGCGGTCTCCTTCGAGACGATAGTCGCCGGCGGGCCCCGGAGCGCGATGCCGCACGCACAGCCGCGCGATGAGCCGCTGCGGGAGGGCGAGCCGGTCGTCATCGACATGGGGGTACGGCTCGACGGCTACTGCTCCGACCTCACGCGCACGGTCGTCCTGGGCAAGCCGGACGGCCAATTTCAGCGGATCTATGATATTGTGTTGGGAGCGCAGCTCGCCGCCATCGAACTGATAGCGGCGGGCATGACCGGCGAGGAGGCGCACCTCCTTGCTCATCGCGTTATCGAAGAGGCGGGGTACGGCGAGAGCTTCGGGCACGGGCTCGGGCACGGCGTCGGGCTGGAAGTTCACGAGAAGCCGCGGCTTGGTCGCGGCTCGACGGACGTGCTGGTCGACGGCATGGTGACGAGCGTGGAGCCGGGCATCTACATATCGGGATGGGGCGGCGTCCGCATCGAGGACCTGGCGGTCATGGAGAACGGCCGGCTGCGGGTCCTGTCGCGGGCACGCAAAATCGAGCAGATGAAGGCATAGCTGATGATTGAGACCGGCGATCTGAAGAAGGGCGTAACAATCGAGATAGACGGCACCCTGTACCAGGTGATCGACTACCAGCACATCAAGATGGGTCGCGGCTCGGCGCAGGTGCGCATGAAGCTGCGCGACGTGCGCGGCGGCCACACCATCGAGCGCACAGTGCAGGCGGGCGAGCGCTTCACACGCGCGCGCGTCGACCGGCAGTCGGCGCAGTACCTGTACGCCGACGGTGATATCCATCATTTCATGAACACGCAGACGTACGACCAGTTCGCCGTCAACACGGAGCGGCTCGGCGACGCACTGAACTACCTGCACGAGAACTCTATCTGCGACATCCTTACCTACGGCGACGAGGCGATCGGCGTCGAGCTGCCGGCTGCGGTGGAGCTGACGGTCGCGCAGACCGAGCCCTGGGTGCGCGGTGACACGGCCCAGGGCGGCACGAAGCCCGCCCGCCTGGAGACCGGCCTGACGGTGCACGTGCCCCTGTTCGTCAACACCGGCGACAAGGTCAAGGTCGACACGCGCAGCGGCGAGTACCTGGAGCGCGTCTCCGGCTAGACGCGACTCGACATGGAAGTCTACTCCGTAAGCGATATCACCACGTATCTGCGGGAGCTGCTGGAGACCAACAGCCATCTGGCCGACATCTGGATCGGCGGCGAGGTCTCCAACCTGACACGCTCGACGGCGGGCCACGTCTACTTCACTCTCAAGGACACGCAGGCCCAGCTCCGCTGCGTCTTCTTCCGCGGCGCCTCGGGGCAGCGCGACCTCGCTTCGCTCGTAGAGAGCGGCGCGCAAGTCGCCGCCCACGGCCGCATCTCGCTATACGAAGTGCGCGGCGAGCTGCAGTTTTATGTCGACTTCGTCCAGCCGGAGGGCGTCGGCGTCCTGGCGATGGAGTTCGAGCGGCTGAAAGCGCGATTGGAGCAGGAGGGCCTGTTCGAGCAATCGCGGAAGCGGCCGCTGCCGCCGTTCCCGCAACGCATCGGCGTCGTCACGTCGCCGACGGGCGCCGTCTTCCACGACATCTGCTCGATAATGGAACGCCGCTGGCCGCTGGCGGAGGTCGTGCTGGCACCCACGGCTGTGCAGGGAACGGAGGCCGTGCGGGGGATCGTCGGGGGCATCGCGGCTCTGAACGACGAGCCCGGCATGGACGTGATTATCGTCGCGCGCGGCGGCGGCTCGCTGGAAGAGCTATGGGCATTCAACGAGGAGGCGGTGGTGCGGGCGATCTACGCCAGCCACGCGCCCGTCGTGTCGGCGGTGGGCCACGAGACCGACTACACCATCGCCGACTACGTCGCCGATCTGCGCGCGCCTACGCCGTCGGCCGCAGCGGAGCTGATCGGGCCTGACCGACTCGCCGTAGCCGCGCGGGTGAGAGCGCACGCGGGGACGCTACTGTCGATGGTGCGCGCCGAAATCGACGGCGGTGACGACTGCCTGCGCGGCGCGCTCAGCCGGATGGAGCACTGCGGCCCGCCCATTGACCGCGAGCGGCAAAGGGTGGACGATGCGCTGAGGGTGACAGGCGCGCTCACCGACCTGATCCTGGCACGCAGTCGCGACCGGGTGGCCGGCTTTCTGCCGCAGCTCCGGTCGCTGCACCCGCAGGCGACGCTGGCGAGGGGGTATGCGGTGGTGGAGCGCGAGGGCGGCGTCGTGCGGAGCGTGCGCGAGGTGAAAGCGGGCGACAGGCTGGACATCCGCGTCAGCGACGGCGCCTTTCCGGCACGCGTCGAGTCGAAGGCAGGCGCAGGGCCACGGAAGGCCCGACCACAGCAGCCGACACAGCCGTCACTCTTCGCTTAGCGGCATCAATTCGATTTCGAGAGGGCAATGGCGACAGGCAAGAGCAAGGGAAACCGGAAGGTCCAGGAAGGCTTCGAGGAACTCTTCCGCCGCCTCGAGGAGACGGTGACGAAGCTGGAGGAGGGCGGCCTGACCCTTGAGCAGTCGCTGGCGCTCTACGAAGAGGGCATGCAGCTCGCGCGACGCTGCCAGGAGCTGCTGGACGCCGCGGAGCTCAGGGTGAGGCGACTCAGGGAAAGCTTCAGCGTGCCCGTCGAGCCGATCGAGCCGGACGACGAGCTTCCAGACGACGGCGATGCTGAAGGCTGACCTCCACCTCCATACGACTTTCTCTCCCGACAGCACGGTCACGCCGGCGAAGCTCGTCGCGCGCTGCCAGAAGCGGGGCATCAACTGCCTGGCGGTGACGGAGCACAACAACATGGAGGGCTCGCTGGCCGTCCAGCGGATGGCGCCGTTCAAGGTGGTGTCCGCGGAAGAGATGAAGACAACCGAAGGCGAGCTGATCGGCTACTTCTTGAAAGAGGCGATACCAGGGGGCCTCTCGCCGGAGGAGACGGTGCGAAGGATCAAGGAGCAGGGAGGGCTTGTCTGCCTACCGCACCCGTTCGACCGGACGCGGCGGGAGCCGCTGCGCGCGGCGGCCCGAGAGCGCATCCTGACGGAGATCGACATCGTCGAGGCGTTCAACTCCCGGACGACGCTGGCCCGCGACAATGCGACCGCCCGGCGCTTCGCGGAGAGGCTGGGCTTGCCGATGAGCGCCGGCAGCGACGCGCACTCGTTGGGGGAGGTCGGCAACGCCTGCGTCGAGATGCCCGATTTCGAGACGCCGGCGGAGTTCCTGGAAGCGCTGCGTCGGGGGAAGATAACGGCGCATCGCAGCCTGCCGCTCGTGCATCTAATAAGCACTTGGGCGAAGATCCGCAATCGCTCCCGGCGGCGCGCCGCTCCGTTGTAAGGGCGCCCCGGCGTTGATATAATGGGCCAATGAATCGCTCCCAAGGCAACGGCGAACTCATACTCTGCAAGCGCTGCAGCAGCCCCTATGACCCCGACGACCGCTTCTGTCGCAAGTGCGGCGCATCCTTGTCGGGCGCGAACGTTCCGGCGGTCCGCCCCGATTTCCAGGCGGTCGTCTGGCGGCCAGCGGTGCCGCCGGTCGTCCAGGGCGCAGCGGCGATAGCAGCGGGGACGCTGGCGGAGTTCATTCTCAGGCGCGTGCTCAAGCGCCTCTTCCGGCCGCGCTCCCTTCTGCCGGCGCTGCGCAAGGAGCCGGTGAGCAGCATCCTCGGCCGCAACGGCGACGACGGCATGCAGGCCGACGCCGAGATCGAGAGCGAGGCGTTCATGGTGCGGCGGGTCAGGGTTCGCCGGCCGCGCCAAACGGACTGAGCGGCGGCGGCTCCGCGCGATGGACCGGCCCCAGGAGCGTCAGGGATGACGGACGTCGTCATTGTCGTCGACATGCTGCGCGGCTTTCTCGAAGAGGGCCGCGTCCTCGACTGCGGGCCGAGCGCCCGACGGATCGTCCCCAGCGTGCGTCGACTGATCGAGGAAGAGCGCAGGCGCGGCGCGCAGGTCATCTTTTTGGCCGACAACCACGACCCCAACGACAAGGAGTTCGAGATGTTCCCGCCTCACTGCGTGCGCGGCACGGAGGAGACGGAGATCATCCCCGCGCTCGCCGACCTGGCGACGGAGGTCATACCCAAAGCCCGCTACAGCGGTTTCTACGGGACGAACCTGGACGAGCGGCTGCGCGAGCTTGCGCCGCAACGGATCACGGTCTGCGGCGTTTGCACGGACATTTGCGTGATGCACACCGTCGCGGACGCGCGCAACCGCGATTATGCAGTGGAGGTGCCGGTCGATTGCGTCGCCACCTTCGACGAGGAGGCCCATCGCTGCGCTCTGCAGCACATGGAGCGCATCCTGGGGGCGAAGATCGTCGGGGGCCCGCGGGAGATAGCACCAGACAAGGAAACCGGGATTGGATAAGCCTGACCCTCCCCTGTCCGAGTCGCTGCTGAACGGCGACACGGCCGACGTCTACTTCTTGCGCACCCGTGAGGTGATGCAGCGGGCAGGGGTGAACCCGCGCGCTACTATGGAAGTCTTCCCCGCACGAGACGGCCTCCTCTGCGGCATGCGGGAGGTGCTCTCGCTGCTCAAGAAGGTCCTACCGGCGGATGCCGAGCTCTGGGGGCTGGAGGAAGGCGAGACGTTCGGCCGCAAGGAGGTCGTCCTCCGGATCACGGCGCCCTATCTTTCCTACGGCGTCTACGAGACGGCGATGGCCGGCATGCTGGCGCAGGAGAGCGCCTGGGCGACGGCGGCGCGCGAGTGCGTCGAGGCGGCGCAGGGCATCCCAGTGATCAGCTTTGGGGCGAGGCACGTCCACCCCAACGTGGCGGCGGTCATGGACTACGCGGCGGTGCTCGGCGGCTGCGCTTCTTGTTCGTCGGTGGAGGGAGCACGGCTGGCGGGGATCGAGGCCGCCGGGACAATGCCGCACGCACTGATCATCTGCTTCGGCGATACGGTGGCGGCGGCGCTGGCCTTCGATGAGCACCTGCCGGCGGAAGTGCCGCGCACGGTGCTCGTCGACACGTTCCACGACGAGGCCGAGGAGTCGCTGCGGGTCGCCGAGGCGCTGAAAGAGCACCTGAAGAGCGTACGCCTCGACACGCCGGGAGAGCGCGGCGGCGTAACGCCGGAGCTGGTCACCGAGGTGAGGGCGCGCCTCGACCAGGCGGGCTTCCCCTGGGTGCAGATCTTCGTCAGCGGCGGCGTCACCCCGGAGCGCATCGCGCGGATGCGGCAGGAGGGCGTCCCGGTCGACGGGTTTGGCGTCGGCAGCTACATCACCAGCGCCCCGCCGATCGACTTCACCGCCGATCTGAAAGAGGTCGAGGGAAAGCCGGTGGCGAAGCGCGGGCGCATCCCCGGCATTACCGCCAACCCAAGACTGAAGCGGCTCTTGTAACAATCCGCAGCCGCGATCTATCATTACCCCCTCTGACCCTGGAGAGTCGCCACGTTCTTGGCCCGCATGGAATGCGCCCGGCCTAACAGCGAAAAGCGGCAGGGAAGCCGACGAAGAGCTCTCGCTCGAGCCCCCTGTCCGCCTGACGCAGGGAGGGAACCATCAGCGGACGAAGTGGCTCTGCGGCGAGGGCCGCGCTGCTCCTGGCTTTTGTCCTGTCGCTAACCGTCCTCAGCGTTCCGCCGACGGCGAGGGCGGACGAGCAGCTGCTGGCGAACGGCGGGTTCGAGGACGGCACCACTAACGGCTGGACGAGCGGTGGCGGCGGTCTGGGCGTCTCGGACGTCGCCTACGGAGGAAGCTGGTCCGCCGTCTTCTCGGTCGATGCCGGCCGCAGCATGGGCACGGTGCAGCACGAGGCGGTGTTGGTGCAGGGAAACGCGACATACGTCCTGAGCGCGGCTATCTTAGACAACGATCCGCGCGTCTCCAGGGTCCGCCTGCGCATAGATTGGCAAGACAGTAGCGGCAATCCCACCGGCGAGATAAGCAGCAAGTACGCTGACCTCACAGACAGCGGCCCCGGTTGGCAGTCGCTGTTGATTCCCGCGATCGAGGCGCCGGCGGACGCGGTATGGGCGAAGGTCGCGATCCACGTGGAGACCGACGGAACAGGGGGCGAGATCAATATCGACGACGTGGGCCTCACAGGTCCGCCGGCGCCCACAAGCACGCCAATACCCGCCGACACGGCGACGCCGCCACCCTCTTCGACGGTGGTCCCATCGGCCACGAACACGGAAGCCCCGGGGCAGACGCCCGCTCCATCCGCCACAGCCACGGAGGTTCCCACGGCAACGCCGATGGCCAGCGGCTGCGTGCTGAATGGAGGCTTCGAAGAGGCTAGCGGCGGTGTTTTGGTCGGTTGGGAGGGCTACGGCGGCACCTTGCAGCAGACAGCAACTCATCGCCGGAGCGGCAGCTTCGCCGCTGCGTACATCAGCAATAGCGATTCCACGAAGTGGGTCTACCAGGCGATCCGCCTGCAGGGTGATCAGACGTTGCTGTTCGACGGCTACGTTCTCCTCGACGACCCCAACGTGAGCCAGGTGTTCCTCCGCGTCTCCTGGTACACCAGCGATGACGCCAGTGGAACGGCCTTCGCCACCACCGATTCCACTGAGCGACTCAGCGGTGACGACCCGTCCTTCCGCTATCTCACGACCGGAGCAATGCTGGTGCCGCTGGGGACGCATTCCGCCAAGGTCAAGGCAATGCTCGTTCCGATGTCCTCGGCCAGGGCGACCATCTATCTGGACGACATGTCGCTGCGAGAGGCGCCGCCGGACCCGCTGACAACGCCGGTTGCCCCCGTTGCCGCTGCTCCTGGAGACGAGCCGGCGGCGCAAGACAGCCCTGATTCGGGGCAGCCCGCGACGGCCCGGGCACAGCCGCCAGGGAAGCGAACAGCGGTCACGTCGGCCCCGGGGCAGTCGCCGTATCAGGTGAAGATAAACGAGCTGCTCTATGACCCCATCTTGCCTATCGAGGACAACGCCTACGAATGGCTGGAGCTGTACAACGCCGGCGCTGAGGCGGTCGACGTGGGCGGCTGGACGGTGAGCGACAACCAGTCGGCGGATTCGCTTCCCTCAACAGTGCTCCAGCCGCAGGGCTTCGCCGTCGTCGCGGCGAGCGATAAGTTCCGTCAGGCCGCCCCTTCGGACGGCGGCAGCCTGGTCGCGCTGGCGGACGGGAAGATCG
>JBEKDP010000088.1:0-7692 GCA_050014295.1 Dehalococcoidia bacterium
TCCCCGAGACGTGTCACAACCAGTTGTGCGATGCGGTCGCCGCTGTTTATCCGGTATTCCTGCGCGTCGCCGAAGAGGTACATCGTCACCAGCACCTCGCCTCGATAGTCGCTGTCGATGGTGCCCAGTGTGACGCCGACGCCCTTCAAGGCGAGCCCGGAGCGCGGCCGCACCTGGACGTCGAAACCCCAGGGGAATTCGATGGCGATGCCCGCGCCGACGCGGACGGGCCGGCGGCCGAGTACGACGTGGTCGGCGCCCTCGATGCAGGCGAAAAGGTCGAGCCCCGACGAGCCGTCCGTGGCGCGCTCGGGCAGGCGGGCGTCCGGCCGCAGGCGCTTCACTTTGAGGATATCGATGTGGATCACCTCGATGGGTCTTGCTGCGAGTATAGGGGCGGTCTCCAGCGTGAACAAGAGCAGCAAAGCGCGGGCCGGTAGGCGAATCAGGCTGTTCTTGAGAGCGATAAGCACGCAGGCGAATTCCGGATTTCTGCGCGGCTTGTTCAAAAAAAGCGGGCTCATGATAGAATCGCCCCGCATCGGATAGAGAACTCCCAACGTAGTCTGGAGGGACGACATGGCCGATTTTGGACTAGATGACGAAGAACGGATGGCCAAGGAGTTGGCGCACGAGTTCGCGGTCAAGGAGATACGGCCGCGCGCCGCGTACTACGATGAGCATGAAGAGGTTCCCCGCGACATCATGCTGAAGGCAAGCCAGTTGGGCCTTTCTTCGGGCATGATGGGGCAGAGCCAGGGTGCGCTCACCCCCGTTGTGATCACGGAGGAGCTGGCATGGGGCGACAGCGGTGTGGCGCTCTCGATCTCCTCGAGCGGGCTGGCGCTGGCCGCGATCTCGGCTATGGGGACGGACGAGCAGAAGGACTATTGGGTTCCCAAGTGCATGAGCACCGACACGGAGCTGCGGTTGGGCGCCTACGGTCTCACAGAGCCGGAGGCGGGTTCTGACGTCGCCAACATCTCGACGACGGCTGTCCGCGATGGCGACGACTACATCCTGAACGGCACCAAGCGTTTCATCACCAACGGCGGGATAGCCGACGTACACGTGATCTTCGCGACGGAGGACAAGAGCAAGAAGTGGGGCGGCCTCTGCGCCTTTGCCATCGAGAAGGACACGCCCGGCATGTCGATGGGCACCGTCTGGCGGAAGATGGGGATCCGCGCTTCGCACACGGCGGACGTGGTTCTGGAAGACTGCCGCGTTCCCGCCAGCGCCCGGCTGGGCCCGCCGCCGGGCGCAGCCCCGGGAACCGGCGGCGGCAGCGGCGCCCTCGGCGCTCTGACGGCGCTTGAACGGACGCGGCCGATGATCGGCTGCTTTGCGCTGGGGGTCGGGCGCGCGGCGTTCGAGTACGCGCTGGACTACTCGAAGGAGCGCATCCAATTTGGGCGGCCACTCATCGCTAACGAGGCGATCGCTTTCAAGCTGGCGGACATGGCGATCGAGCTGGACGCGGCCCGGCTGCTCATCTGGCGCGCCGCCTGGATGAGCAAGGCGAAGGTCCCCTTCCTGCGCGGTGAGGGCAGCATGGCGAAGGCGTTCCCGTCGGACGCGGCCATGCGGGCGACCGTCGAAGCCGTGCAGATCCTGGGTGGCTACGGCTACGTGAGCGAGTTCCCGGTCGAGAAGTGGATGCGCGACGCCAAGATATTCCAGATCTTCGAGGGCGCGAACGAGATCCAGCGGCTCGTCATATCGCGCGCCATCGCCGCCGGGGTGAAGATTCGCTAGAGGCGACGCGGCGCAGGTCTGCTGACAGAAGTTCGGATTGACTGGTCCGGGTCAGGCGTGATGCTCAAAGACGAGCTCCGCTGGCCCGGACCTTCTTCTTCGGGGCTCAGGCGCCGTCGTCTTGGGACGACTCCGGCGACGGGCGTAGCCTGGCGACGAGCCACGAGCGCAGAAGCTCGCGGAGCTCCGCTCGGCGCTGGCGAAGGCTATGCTTGGCGCCGGCCAGGATGACGAGCTCCTTCGGCTCGCGGGCACGAGAGTAGACATAACGCGAACAGTCTGGCGGCAGACGGCGGTCGAGCTCGCCGTGGACGAGCAGAAGCGCCGCTGGCGATACCTCCGGCACGAGCTCAGTGCCGGAGGTCTGGGTGCTGAGAGTGACCACGGCGCTGGCCCGCCGCGACAGAGCCGCCGCAGCTATCACTACGGCGCCGCCGAAGGAGTGGCCCACGAGCGCGATGGGGCCGGCGTCGTGCAAATCGAGGAAGCGGATGCCGGCGAGGACGTCGTGCGCGCCTTCCGCCACGTCGCCGGGCGCCCGGTGCAGGCGAAAGTCGAGTCGAAGGGAACTGATGCCTTCCACCAGCAGGTCCCCGGCCAGGGTGGCGTGGATGCCGCCCGCGGGGCCGTCGAAGCCGCCGTCGGTGCCGCCCACCCAGATGACGGCTCCGCCGCGGGCCGGCCCCTGGTGATAGAGACAGGAGATTGGGCCGCGCCGGCTGTCGATTTGGATTGGCCTGCCGCCGTGCGCGTCCGTCGTCGCCATGGCCCGCCCGGACCGCCTACGGTGATTCCTCGACGCGGGGGATGCAGCAGATGAAGCGGAATACGCCGGCGCCGGTGTTGACGAACTGATGGTGCTCGTTTGCCGGGACGAAGACGACGCTGCCTGGCGCAAGTGGCGTCATCCCTCCGCCGCTCATCACCGCGCCCTCGCCGGCGAGAACGAATACCTCGTGGTCCCAGTCGTGGTCGTGGCTGGGCGTCGAGTGGCCCGACTCCACTTCGAGCACGCGCATGACGAAGGTTGAGGCTCCGTCCTCCGATGAAATCACAAGGCGAAGATTGACGCCTTCCACCTCTTCCTTCGGTGGCACCTGTCGAAAGTCTATCACCTTCATCTCGATTCCTCTCCCGCGTCGTGCGGACTTCGCGCGGCGTGTGGCCCGCCAAGCCCGAGCGGACGCGGCTGCCATCAATTCAATTATAGTTAGGTTCGCCAGTCGCGCCAACTAGGGAGGCGCCCGGCTGGTGGGGCGCACGACTCGTGGCGCTTTCGCCTGGCGCACCTCGAACGAAACGCTTATAATGCCGCGAGAAGATTCGTTTGATAGAGGTCGCTTATGCCAGACAGAGTCATGATCTATATCGACGGAAGCAACGTCTACCATTCGCTGAAATCGATCTATGGCTACACCAATCTCGACTTCGAGGCGTTCACCAAGAAACTCGCCGGGCGGCGGCAACTGGTCCGCGTCTACTACTACAACGCTCCTGTCGACCACACGAAGGAGCCGGAGCGCTACAAGGAACAGCAGACCTTCTTCAACCGGATGCGCCGCATACCGTATCTCGAAGTAAGACTGGGGCGCCTCGTCTACCGGAATTGGCCGGCGGAGAAGGCCTACGAGAAGGGAATCGACGTCAAGATGGCCACGGACATGCTCGGCCAGGCCTACCGTGAACTCTACGACGTGGGCATACTGGTCAGCGGCGACAACGATTTCGCCGACGCGCTACAGGCGGTCAAGGATACGGGCAAGCACGTGGAGGTGGCGCTGTTCGGCGACACGTGGTCCTCACAGCACCTGCGTGACGCCGCGGACAAAGCGGTTCGGATCGACAAGAGGTTCCTCACGGGGTGCTGGAAATAGAGCAACGGGTTGCAAACCGCAACCCGTTGGCGCTCATCACCTGAGATTGCCAAGCATTCTCAGGGGGTCCAGCAAACGTATTATAGTCCGTTGCCGCGGGCTGTCAACCCCCTTTGCCGAAAGAATCTCCAGAATCTGCGGACGGGCGCGCAAACAGGCAGAACGCGGCTCGCGGAACGGAAGAGGTGAACTATGAGGGTAGGCGCGCACGTTTCCACCGAGGGTGGGCTCGATAAGGCGATTGACCGCGCCCAGGCTATGGGAGCGGAGACGATCCAGATCTTCGGCGCTGCTCCGCAGACCTGGCGCCGCCGGAGCGTCGGCGATGACGAGGCGGAGGCTTTTCGCGCCAAGGCGGTCGCCGCGGACGTGTCGCCGGTGTTCATGCACGCCATCTACCTGGTAAGCCTCGTCAGCGATGATCCGCTGGCGATCGAGCGCAGCGCCGCTTCCCTGATCGCTGACCTCCAGCTCTGCTCCCGCATCGGGGCGCGCGGAAGCATCGTCCACCTGGGCAGCCACAAGGGCGCCGGCTTCGAAGCGGTCTTCCCGCGTACGGTCGATGCGATTCGCCGCCTGCTCGACGCAACGCCGCCGGACGCCTGGCTGATCATGGAGAACAGCGCCGGCATGGGAGGGAGCGTCGGCGCGCGCTTCACTGAGCTGGGCGCGATCATCCGCGAGGTCGGCGGTCACAGGCTCAAGGTTTGCCTCGACACTCAGCATGCCTTCGCGATGGGGTATGAGCTGACGACGGAGGAGGGCCTGGCGGCGGCCGTGGCGGAGTTCGACCGCGAGATCGGCCTGGACAACCTCGTGGCCGTGCACGCGAATGACTCCAAGATTCCGCTCGCCGGGGTGCGCGACCGGCACGAGAACATCGGCGAGGGCTACATCGGGCGGGACGGCTTCCGGCGGATAATGGCGCATCCGGCGCTCGCCGAGGTGCCGTTCGTCATCGAGGTGCCCGGCTTCAGCAACCTGGGGCCGGACAAGGAGAACTTGGACATCCTCAAGGAGATACGGGAAGAGGCGATCAGCGGCCGCTGAGGATGGCGCCCGCTGCCGCCTGGCCACTAACCATCGTGCCGGCGATGCCGTGTCCGAAGATTGTGCCAGCGCCGACGAGGTAGAGCCCTTCGACTTCCGTCTTGATGGGGAACCTGTCGGTCCCCATCTGGTCCGGCGAGGCCTCCAGGCCGTAGGAGGTGCCGCCGGTCGATAGGGTGAAGCGCTCCTGGCTCAGCGGCGTCGCCGACTCCTGCCAGACGACGTCGCGGAGGAAGCCGGGCATCATCCTCTCCACCTGGCGCAGCATCCGCTCCTCCATCTCCTTCTTCGTCGTCGTGTAGTCGAGCGTGTGCCGGTAGCGACCACCCCTCGACGGGCTGCTGTCAACACCCCAAGTCCGCAGCGCTGCCGGCGCGACGGTCATCAGTTGCAGGTTCGTGTAACCCACCGGCGCGATGTTGGCGCTCTCGGGGTCCTTGCGTGAGGCGATGGAGAGGAAGACGGCCGGCTCGTCCGGTAGCTCGCCGTCGTAGCAGGACGCGTACATCTGCTCGATGTTGTACGCCGAAGCCAGCGAATAGTTGGTGTTCGGTATGCCCAGCTCACGGGGGTCGCGCTTCATCGCCAGGTAGATGACGAACAGGGGAAGCGCCATCCGCGTCTCCTCCGCTCGCTCGACGGTCGCCTCGCTGAGGTGCCGCGGACCGACCATCTCCAGGAGCGTGCGCTTGGCGTCGGCGTTCGAGATGACGATGCGCGAGCGGAGCACCTCACCGTTCGCCAGCTAGACGCCGCGGGCAGCGCCGCCCTCGACGAGTATGCGCCGCACGCGCGAGCGCAACCGCAGCTCGCCGCCGTTGTCGCGGACGGCGCCGACGAGGGCGGCGACGAGCGCTCGCCCGCCCCCTTTGATGAAGTAGCCTCCGGAGCGCAGGTAGTGGTCCTGGAGCCCAGCGTTGATGGCCGCCGAGGCACGAGAGGGAGGGACGGCGTAGGTGCCGCTGAAGCTGGCCAGGATGTGTCTCAGGCGCAGGCTGCATTCCAGGCCGTCAAAGACCTCGCCCAGCGTGCAGGCGCTCGCCGGCTTGCCGAGACGTCGCTCCAGCGCCGTCGGCTCACCCGATGGCGGCTGCCAGGCTCCGCGCGCCGTGGCCTGGGCGAACTCAAGGTAGCGGTCGATGGCGTGTCGCTCCTGAGGAAAGGCTTCGTGCAGTCGCCGGCGGTAGTTCTCCCAGCCTGCGGGCACGCGGAAACGCAGGTCAGGGTAGATCAGTGTGTCGAATCCGTCCTTGTCCATCGGCAGGAACTCGGCCTCTCCTTCGAGGCCAAGGTTCCGCATCAGGGTGGGGAAGAGGCCGCCGGGCGCGCAGTCGCCGAGGTAGTGGAGGCCGACATCGAAGTCAAACATGCGCTTGCGGCGAAAGGTCTGGGCGTTGCCGCCGGCGGCGAAGTGGTGCTCCAGGATGAGCGGCTTGAGCCCGGCGCGACTGAGAAGGACGCCCGCAGCCAGGCCGGCGATGCCGGAGCCGATGATTATCGCCTCCCGCTCTTGCTCCATGATCCTCCTCTCGCGTCTCGCGGGCTCTCGCTGGATTATAGCAGGCCCTCGTTCTCGGTGCGCACGGCGCGAGGGCAGGCGAGCCGTCGGAGCGGCTGTGCGACAGGTTTGGCGTATGCTAGTATGAGCGCGCCCCTGATCGGCGAGAGCGCGATTCTGCCGGGGATAGATGGAGTCGACCCCGATTCAACATGGCCGCTGACGACTGGACGGCAAGACGCTCACCCCGTCGCCTGCCTGGCGGTCGCCGGATCTGGTTCCAGCTTGCCCTTACGGGCGTGTTCCTGGGAGTCCTGATCTGGCGGGTCAACCTGGGGAGCGCCTTCCAAACCTTCTCCCACGTCCACTACGTATGGGTGGCGCCGGCGCTCCTCGCCTTCACCGCCTCCAAGTTCATTCACGCGTTCCGCTGGCGGATGCTGTTGGAGGACACGGAGAAGGCACCGCTTCGCGATCTCTTCGGCATCTATCTCGTGTCGAACATGGCGAACAATGCCGTGCCCTTTCGGATCGGCGACGTGCTCCGAATCCAGATACCGCACAAGCGCTTCGGCATCCCCCGCGCCGAGCTGGCGGCCGCCGTCCTCGTCACCGAGACCGTGCTCGACGGCTTCACCTTCCTCATCCTCACGCTCGTGGTGCTGAGCTTCCTGCAAATAGCGATTCTGCCGACGGGCCTCCTCTGGGCGCTGGCTATCGTCATCACGCTCGCGTTCCTGGGGGCGCTGGTGGTGGCGCGCATCGAGCCGCCGCGCAATCTAGCGGAGAAGCACTGGCTGCACATGTTCTCGGAGAGGGCGCGGCGCCGGATAGCGCTGGCGGTGCCGGAGTTCCTGGAGGGGCTGGTGGCGATGCGGGAGCTGAAGCGCACGCTGCGCGTCATCGCCGTCTCGTTTCCCGCCTGGCTGGTCGAGGCGCTGATGTTCTGGCTGTTCGGCCTGGCTTTTGGGCTCGACCTGGCGTTCGACAAGTTCATCGTGATCATGGTAGCGGCGAACCTCGTCGTCTCGCTGCCGATCACCCCCTGGAACATTGGGCCGTATGAGGTCGCGCTTCAGAGCGTTATCACCGCCCTCGGCGTGAAAGGGTCCCTGGCGGGCGGCTACGCGATCGGCACGCACCTGTTCACGATCGTTTGGATCACGCTGACGGGGCTGATTGCTGTGTGGCTGTTGGGGCTGGACATCCGCGACGTGCTGTCGCTGGGGTCGCGGCAGCCGCGGGCTACGACGCCGTCGCCGTTCGATTAGGGGCGAGGCCGGACGCTATCTCTCGCGCCACCGCCGCCTCGCGTGGGCTTCGCCCAGCGCAACGACCACGATGGCTGCTCCGCTCAACGCGACGGCGCAGGCCGGTGCCGATGAGTCGGACCTCATGGACACCTCAGAGAGTTCAACGGTGATGGTGGGCAGCCGGAGCCTGACACCACCACCAGCGCCACGGCAGTCGGACGCATCGCGGTCGCCACGGTGGAGGTTTGAGCGCCTTTGT